>JBFHII010000175.1:0-6196 GCA_041596535.1 Breoghania sp.
CTCCGGAATGTAGACCGTCTCGATGTCCACCGGGCGCCCGGCGCCGCGCGGCGGAAACCGCATCAGCCACTTGCGGGTGCCATCGACGGAAATCTGCTCGGCGATGATCTCCGGCCGCGCCATCGAATAGGCGGCGGCGAGCGTCGCGCGCAGATCCTTCGACACGTTGGTCATGTGGTCGAATTCGGTGAACCCGCGCACATAGATCCAGTGCCACAGCTGCGCCACGCGCATGCGCACCTGCTTGTCGGCCACGCCGACAGCCCGCAGCGCATCGCCCAGTTCCTCGCGCGACATGCCCACCAGCGACGGTTTGGCCGGCACCGCCTGTGCAGCCGGCGGCGTGCCGATGATCGTCGCGGCATTCGACGTGCCGTGGGAAATATCGAGGGTAACCGCCATGGCGCTTGCTCTTTGCCGGCCTCCGTCGGGCCGCTCCTGATGCCTGTGGCGGCGCAGCGCGCCGCGTAAACGAAAGCAGGGCGGTGACCGTCCGTCACCACCCCGCGTTTATAGCCCTATATAGCGCGTTTTTGAAACCGCGCTATAGCTGTCGTTACTTGCAGGCGTCCGTTGCCGCGTTCACCGCCGCCGTGATGCCCGAAAGCGAGTAGGTGTAGCTGGTTGCCGTGCCGCGCGAGGATTCGCCCGAGACCTTCATCACCCGGCCGGCGCGCATCGCCGCAACCAGACGGGCCTCGTCGGCGGCGTTCTTCACCCACGCGCCGTCGCCCTTGGTGAACATCTCGAACCTCTGGCCATCCACGTCGACCGTAACGGACGAGCTTTCCTTGAACGGATAGCCCACGAGCAGGCTGGGTTCGTTGGAAACACCCTCGTTGGGGCGCGTGGAGACGAAGAAGAACACGTCCCCGTGGTTGCGATCGGTGGGAGCCAGGGCGGTCGGCTTCGACAAAGCGTAGCAGAACTTGCCGTTCTGCCCCGAATGCGCGTAGGCCGCCCAGTCCTTGAATTGATTCAGGAGTGTGGGCGACTGCGCGTTCGCAGCAGCGCCTGAAAAAGCGAGGGCCAGAATGGCCATGGCCAACATTCGTGCGTGCATCATCTCTTAACCGCTTTATTTGCGCCAAGTTGAGTGGATTTGTTCAACAGCTGTAAACCTCAATCAAACGTTACCCGATCGCCGGTTACGAAAGGGTTGATCCCGTCCGTCGAAATGCGGGGTTGTGCTGAAATCCGCACGTTACCGCCGTTTTCGGGGGGAATATTTGACTGCCGGACGGCTTGGACCGGCCAGGAAGCCGCTGCAACTGCTGCGTACCGCGGTGCATTTGCCCCTTCCGGCGGTTGAAGGCGGCAACAAAACACGCGCGGCGGAACGCTGTGATCATAAATCGGCGAGAGTATGGCGGCGCGGGCGTAGTGGCCCGGCAAACCAGCAGGAATTCGGCAGGAACTCAGATGTCGTCGCGCCCGCCGATCTTGCCGCCCCGGAACGTCGGCTTGCCGTGCACGTGCTCGATGAGTCCCTCCCGCGGTGCGCCCGAGCCGATGGGACGCTCGGCGAAACGGCCAAGCGTGCGCACCCGGTCGTACATGACGATGGCGCCGGCGGTGGCGACATTGATGCAGAAGCCGGTGGGGATCTTGATGATGTGGTCGCAGCGCGCCTGCATTTCCGGCGACAGCGAACCGCGCTCGGGACCCAGCACATAGGCCGCCTTGAGCGGATGGCCGAAGCTCGGCAGGTCGACGGCATCGTCCGTCAGCTCGATACCGACGAGCTGGCACCCCTTGGGAAGCGCCATCTCCTCGATTGATCCCCATGCGTAATAGGGCATATGGTCCGGGCTCTTCGACGTGTCGGACTTCGGCGCCTTGCCCAGTTTCTTGGACGCATCCACGGTGAAGAAGAAGCTCGCACCGAAGCCATGCGCTGAGCGCATCAGGTTGCCGAAATTCATCGCCTTGGAGAGGCCTTCGGCGCCGACGGCGAAATAACCGCGCATGTTGTTCTCGTGTTTGACGTCACAGGGTGTGCGGTCATAGCCCCTTCGGGCCGCGTCTGACAAGGCTGCGGCATGGTTAATGAAACCTTTCCATCCCCCGGCACGCGTGATACCAGCAACCGGGGACGTCGGAACTCTGGGCTGATGCAATGAAAGCAGTTGTTTGCGAGGCCTTCGGGCCTCCCTCCTCCTTGACGATCGCGGATCTCGAGACGCCACAAGCCGGCCCCGGCGAGGTGGTCGTCGATGTGAAGGCCGCGGCGCTCAACTTCTTCGACACACTGATCATCGAGGGCAAGTACCAGGTCCGCCCGCAAATGCCGTTTTCGCCCGGCGCGGAAATGGCGGGCGTCGTCGCCTCCGTCGGCGACGGTGTCACGCGCGTGAAACCCGGCGACAAGGTTGCCGCCTACACGAAATTCGGCTGCTGCCGCGAACAGGTCCTGCTGTCCGAGGACGACGTGATCGCGGTGCCTGAGGGCGTGAGTTTCGAGGCCGCCGCCGGGCTGATGGTCACCTACGGCACGACGATGCATGCCTTGCGGGGGCGCGCGCGGCTTGAGGAGGGCGAGACCGTCGCCGTGCTCGGTGCCTCGGGCGGCGTCGGCCAGGCGGCGGTGGAGATCGCCAAGCTGATGGGCGCGCGCGTCATCGCCTGCGCTTCGTCCGAGGACAAGCTGGCGTTTGCGAGAAAATTCGGCGCCGACGAGACCGTCAACTACGCCGAGGAAGACCTCAAGACCCGGCTGAAGGCGCTCACCGGGGGCTGCGGCGTCGGCGTGGTCTACGATCCTGTCGGGGGCGCCTACGCCGAAGCGGCCCTGCGCGCCACGGCCTGGCGCGGACGCTTTCTGGTCATTGGCTTCGCATCGGGCGAGATTCCGAAAATCCCGCTCAACCTCGCGCTGCTCAAGGGCTGCGACATCCTCGGGGTGTTCTGGGGCGAGGCCATCGTGCGCGAGCCCGAAGAGCATTGGGCCGACGTGGCGCAGCTGCTCGCATGGGCGGCCGAGGGCAGGCTCAAGCCGCATATCCATGCCGTCTACCCGCTGGAACAGACCGCCACGGCGCTCGAGGAACTCGCCCAGCGCCGCGCGCAGGGCAAGGTCATCGTCAAGCCCTGAGCGCTGCCGGCAGGCTCAAAGCGGCCAGAACAGCAGGATCGCCGGAACGCCCGTGGCGACGATCAGGATCTCCAGCGGCAGGCCCATGCGCCAGTAATCCGAGAACGCATAGCCGCCCGGGCCCAGGATCAGCGTGTTGTTCTTGTGACCGATCGGCGTCAGGAAGGCGCAGGAGGCGGCCACGGCGACCGCCATCAGGAACGGATCCGGACTGACGTTGAGGCTGTTGGCGATGTCGATGGCCACGGGCGCGCCGATCACCGCCGTGGCGGTGTTGTTGAGCACGTCCGACAGGGTCATGATCACCACCATCAGCACGAACAGCACGGCCGCCGCCGGCAGGCCGGCCGTAAGCTCGACGATTCCTTCCGCGATCAGCGTCGTCCCGCCCGCTTCCTCGAGCGCGATGCCGAGCGGGATCATGGAGCCCAGAAGCACCACCACCGGCCACTCGATGTGATCATAGACCTCGCGGATCGGCACGATATCGAACAGCACATAGAGCGCGACGACAAAACCGAGCGCAATCGGCAGCGCGACGAAACCGAACGTGGCAGCCACGATGGCGGCGGCGAAAATGCCCACGGCAAGGGCAGCGCGATGGTGCTGGGTCACCCCGATGCCGCGGGCAGCAAGCGGCAACGCACCGAGCCATCGGGTGACCTCGGAAAGCCGCTCGGCGGGCCCGTAAAGCAGCAGGATGTCGCCGGCATGCACGGTCAGCCGTGCCACGCGCTCATAGAAGCGCCGGCCGTGGCGGGAGACGCCGAGCAGGGTGACGCCCTGCCGCCGCAGCAGTTGCAGGGCCAGCGCCGAACGGCCGTCGAGCCGGGAATCGCGCGGCACCACCACCTCCGTCAGGCCCATGCCCTCGCCCGTGGCGGCTCCCTTGCGCCTGTCGCCCGCGACCTTGAGCTTCGCCACGCCGCGAAAGCGATCAATCCCTTCCGGGGCCGCCTCGACGATCAGCACATCGCCGGGCCGGATCTCGACATAGCGTGAGGACGCGGAGAACCGGGTCTTCGCCCGGGCCAGGCCGATGACGACGACATTGGCCTCCTCGGTTTCCTCGTCAATATCGCCGAGCTTCTTGCCCACCAGCGGGGAATCCTCGCCGACAATCAGCTCCGCGATGTAGTCGTCGAGATCGAACAGGCTTTCCTCGCCACCGCCCGAGCGCACCCGCGCCGGCAGCAGCCGCCAGCCGACGAAGGCGACGAAGACCAGCCCGACGGCGGCACAGGCGAGGCCCACGGGCGCGAAGTCGAACATTTCGAACGGCCCGTCGAGCGACCGCGACCGGATCTGCGAGATGATGATGTTGGGCGGCGTGCCGATGAGCGTGACCATGCCGCCAAGAATCGTGGCGAAGGCCAGCGGCATGAGCGTCAGCCCGGGTCCGCGGCCGGCACGCTGCGCGGCCTGCAGGTCGACCGGCATCAGCAGCGCCAGCGCCGCCACATTGTTCATGAAGGCCGAGAACACCGCGCCGACGCCGCCCATCAGCGCGATGTGTGTCCCCAGTCCCCGTCCGCCGTTGGCCACCTGGCGGGTGATGATTTCCACCGCGCCGGAATTGACCAGCCCGCGGGAAACCACCAGCACCAGCGCGACAATCACCGTCGCCTCGTTGCCGAATCCCATGAAGGCGTCATGGACCGGGATCGTGCCCAGGACGACGGCCACCAGCAGCGCCATGAAGGCCACGAGATCGTAGCGCCAGCGGCCCCACAGCATCAGCGCGAAGACGGCGAAGAAAATCGTGAAGAGGACAATCTGGTCAAACGGCATGAAGGTCACGCTACAGGGAGACCGGGTGCAGGAAAAGCGCCCCGGGGGTCTCGGGAAAGGGAACGGCGGCGGGAATACTAGCGGAGTGCCGGCCGGATCAGCAGTGATTTTGTCCGGGGCGGAACTCCGGAAGCGTCAGGCCACATTCCAACGGTGAAACGGCCATTCATCGTGGCCGTTGTTATCAAGCCCATATTGCCATGCGTAAACCCCTCGCGCCGCAATTTGGTTCCGCGGGAAAGGAGATGGCCCGGCCGGAAAGGATCCACGCGGGTCGTGCCGATCCGTCAACCGTATTGCTCGTCCATGTATTTCCAGTAGTTGCCCAGGTGATGCTGCCAGAAATAGTCGCTGGGGTCATTCGGATTGGCGCCCGGCGTGGCGAACAAGGGCACCAGCGACCCGGCATAGGCGAAATTCAGCGACAGCTGGATGCGCTTGAGGAATTCGTCCAGCAGCCCCGAGATCGAGGTGCCGTCCAGCGTCTCCGTCTCAGGCCCGCCCACCGCGCTGGCCTTCAGGCAGATGTCGGCAGCGGCAAGCTTCGGAGCCAGAGCGGCGACCGCCGCACGTGCATTCACCACATGATCCTGGCGGATGGAGGCGGCGGCGGGCTCCAGTTTGTAGGCGAGCCGCGCAAGCTCCGGATCCTGTGACAGGTCCAGCGTTCCGCCATAGGGCCGCAGCGGATTGGGGGTGTTGATGTCCCACGGCCCCTCCAGCGTGAACGGCGCCTGCGGCACCCAGCCTTGCGTGCTCACCACGCTGTAGCCCAGCCCCTTCACGCCGGCAATGAAGTCGTAGTCATAACCGTAGTGATCGTTGCCGGGCTTGGCCGGCGCGAACACATAGGTCTTGTAGGCCGGCTTGGCGATGGCATCGAAGACGCCCGAGGCATGACGCACGAAGGATGTCAGCAGCGTCGCCACCGAGGCGCCCTGGCTGTGCCCTGTGATGAACACCTCGATGTCCTTTCCGAGCGCCTTTTCGGCGGCAAGGAACCCGAGCGTTTCCAGCAGCGGCTGATCGGTGGTGGTCAGCATCAGCAGCAGTCCGAGCGTGAACCCCAGGTGGGTGCCCGCGACCACGGCGCTGCCGGTCTCCTCGCGCGCCAGGTTGAAGGGGATCTCGTAGGTCGTGCCGGCGACCGTGACGGACAGGCTCATCCGCGCGTCGATCAGCGGAAACAGCAGATCCGCGAGAATGCTCGGATCGGTATCCACCGTGCCGCGCACGGATATCGCGTACTGGTTGGCATCGCTGTCGTTCTGCCAGACGGCCCAGAAATTATCGAGCAGCGTCTGCGTGGTC
>JBFHII010000176.1:0-6174 GCA_041596535.1 Breoghania sp.
CGGCGCTGGTCAAGCCGGCGTTCCGCGGCTCCATGCGCCACCACCGCTGCCTGATCCCGGCCAATGGCTTCTATGAATGGCGGCGCGGGCCCGGCGGGGCGAAGCAGGCCTACTGGATCGCGCCGAAGGACAGCGGGCTCGTGGGCTTCGCCGGGCTGTGGTGCGACTGGATGGGCGCGGACGGCTCCGAGGTGGAGACCGCGGCCTTTCTGACCACCAGCGCGAACGCCACCGTCGCGCCGATCCACGACCGCATGCCGGTGGTGATCGATCCGGCCGATTTCGACCGCTGGCTGGACACCACCGACGTCGGCGCCCGGGAGGCGGCGCAGTTGCTGAAGCCGGCGCCCGACGAGCTGTTCGCCGCCACGCCCGTTTCCTCCCGCGTGAACAAGGTCTCCAACGACGACCCGGACCTTCAGACCCCGGTTGATCCCGATGCGGAAGCAGCACCGAAACCGAAGCCGGGGCGCAAGGCGGCGAATGACCAGTTCGATCTGTTCTGAGGCCGGATGCCACCGGGGGCGGATGCCCCCGAGATTGGGCGGCTCTGGGGCTGAGCCGCACATCCCGCCCTTTGCCCTGTCATTTTGCGCCGATCGTCTCTATCAAGACGCCAGTTTTCCATGCACCCGGCGCTTTCCGCGCGGGCGCTTCACGCGAGTGAGATGATGCCACAGACGCCCGAGGACTCCGACGACCAGCCCGAGCTCTACGACTTCGACGAGGAGGCGCTGGCCGAGGCCTACAATCGCGGGCTTGCGGCGGAGAAGGCGGGCAAGCCCGAGGAGGCGGCGCGGGCCTATCGCTCCGCACTCGCCATCGACCCGGCCGATCATGGCGGCGTCTCGATCCGGCTGGCCGCCCTGGGGCTGGGCGAGGCGCCGGACAAGATGCCCGATGCCTATGTGGCGACGCTGTTCGACCAGCATGCCGATGCCTTCGACGCGATCCTGGTCGGCCAACTCGGCTACGGCGTGCCGGGGCTGGTGCGCGCCATGCTGGAGGTCCATGCGCCGGGCGTGCACGGTCGCGTGCTGGATCTGGGCTGCGGAACCGGGCTGTCCGGCGAGGCGCTGCGTGACATCGCCGGGCACATCACCGGCGCGGATATCTCCGAGCGCATGGTGGAGGCGGCCTACGACCGCGACGTCTACGAGGATCTCTATACCGGCGAGGCTGTGTCGTTTCTCGAGGAGTTCGAGGAAGAGGACAGCACGCGCCCGAACTGGGACCTGATCGTCGCCACCGACGTGTTCCCCTATCTCGGGCGCATCGAGCCGATCGTCGCGGGCGCGGCGGCGCGGCTGAACCCCGGCGGGCTGTTCGCCTTCTCCACCGAGACCCTGAGCGACGCCGCCCTCGGCGGCAAACCCTTCACCGTCGGCGCCAAGCAGCGCTTCGCCCATTCAGCCGGATACGTCCGTGACGTGCTGGCCGCCAACGGTTTTGTGGTTCTCGCCATGGACGACATAACCGTGCGTATGGAAGAGGGCGCGCCGGTGCCCGGCCATCTGGTGCTGGCCAGGCTGGACTGAAGCGCGCCGGTTCCGTGCGGCTCCCGGTCCGTCGCCGGGATCCGTCTAAAGCCGCTTCGCCTCAGAGCACCTTGCCGGGATTGAGGATGCCGTTGGGGTCCAGCGCCGCCTTGACCCTGTGCATCAGGTCCATCTCGACGGCGCTCTTGACGCCCGGCAGCAGCGGCTGCTTGAGCCGGCCGATGCCGTGCTCGGCCGAGATCGAGCCGCCGTACTTGAGCACGATGTCATGCACCACCGCGTTGACGTCGTACCACTTGTTGAGGAATTCCTCGCGGTCGGCGTCCTTGGGCTGGGAAATGTTGAAGTGGATATTGCCGTCGCCCATGTGCCCGAAGGGCACGGGACGGCAGCCCGGAACCGCCTTCTCGACCGCCGCCAGCGCCTCGTCGAGAAACTCCGGAATATTGGCGACCGGCACCGAGACGTCGTGCTTGATCGAGCCGCCTTCCTGCTTCTGCACCTCGGACATGCCGTGCCGCAGGTGCCAGAAGTCGCGCCGGTGCGCCACACTTTCCGCCAGGGCCGCGTCCTTCACCAGTCCGGCTTCGAAGGCGTCCTCGAAGATCAGCTCCATCAGCGCGCGGGCCGCTTCCATGTCGGTTCCGGAGGACAGCTCCATCAGCACATACCACCGGTGCGGCATCATCAGCGGATCGCGCGCGCCTTCCAGATGTGCCAGGTCGTACTCGATGCCGATGCGCGGCATCAGCTCGAATCCGGTGAGCATGGAGCCGGCGCGGGTGCGGGCCAGGTTGAACAGCTTCAGGGCGTCGGCCGGGCTGTCGAGGCCCGCGAAGGCCACTTCCTGCGCCTTCGGCTTGGGAAACAGCTTCAGGGTGACGGCGGTGATGATTCCCAGCGTGCCCTCGGAGCCGAGGAACAGCTGCTTGAGGTCGTAGCCGGTGTTGTCCTTGCGCAGCTTGCGCAAGCCGTTCCAGATCTCGCCCGATGCCAGCACCACCTCGACGCCCAGCACCATGTCGCGGGTGTTGCCATAGGCCAGCACCGAGGTGCCGCCGGCGTTGGTGGAAAGATTGCCGCCAATCTGGCACGACCCCTGGGAGCCCAGGGTCAGCGGGAAGATCCGGTCGCAGCCATCCGCCGCCTCATGGATCTTTTCCAGCACCACGCCGGCGTCCACCGTCATGGTGTTGCCGGCGGGATCGATCTCTCGGCTGGTGTTCAGCCGCGACAGGGAGACGACGATCTGCTTGCCGCTGTCGTCCGGCGTCTGGCCGCCCACAAGGCCGGTGTTGCCGCCCTGCGGCACCACGCCGACGCCGTTTTCATTGGCCAGCCGGACAATCGCGGCGACTTCCTCGGTGTTGCCGGGGCGCAGGACCAGCGGCGATTTGCCGGCGTAGAGATCGCGCCATTCGACCAGGTAGGGCTCGATGTCCTGCGCGGAGGTCAGGGCATGATTCGGACCGACGATAGCGGCGAAGCGCGCGATCAAATCGGCGTTTGGGGCGTGAAGATGTGTGCTCATGGGAGCCTCTTATAAATCACGGAGTCTTACGCCGCTACGATGTTTGTGATCCGCGATACACGTTTGAAAAACCGCTTCGGCTTGAAGGATGCAGGCCGCTGTGCCATAGCAGACCGCCGGTCGCGAGGGGCTTGACTGGGCATTGGGATTCGGTCCGGAGAAACAGATGTCGGAAGTGCGTGGACTTATGGACGGCAAGCGCGGGCTCATTTTGGGCGTTGCGAACAACCGGTCGATTGCCTGGGGCATCGCTTCGGCACTCAAGAACGCCGGGGCCGAAGTCGCGCTGACGTATCAGGGCGATGCGCTGAAGAAGCGCGTCGAGCCGCTGGCCGAGAAACTGGACGGATTTGTCGCCGGCCATTGCGACGTGACCGACGAGGCGTCGATCGACGCCGTCTTCGCGACGCTGGAGAAGAAGTGGGGCAAGATCGATTTTCTCGTCCATGCCATCGGCTTTTCCGACAAGGACGAACTGACCGGCCGCTATGTGGATACGTCGCCGGACAATTTCGCGATGACCATGCAGATCTCCTGCTACTCGTTCACGGCGATCGCGCAGCGCGCGGAGAAGCTGATGAGCGATGGCGGCTCCATGCTGACGCTGACCTATTACGGCGCCGAGAAGGTCATGCCGAACTACAACGTCATGGGCGTCGCCAAGGCGGCGCTCGAGGCAAGCGTGCGCTATCTCGCCGTCGACCTCGGCCCCAAGGCCATCCGCGTCAACGCCATTTCCGCCGGCCCGATCAAGACGCTGGCCGCATCGGGCATTGGCGATTTCCGCTACATCCTGAAGTGGAACGAATACAACTCGCCGCTGCGCCGCACGACCACGGTGGAAGAGGTGGGCGACGCCGCGCTGTTCCTGCTCAGCGACCTGTCGCGCGGCGTGACCGGCGAGATCCAGCATGTGGACTCCGGCTACCATGTGGTCGGCATGAAGGCGGTGGACGCGCCGGATATCGCCGTCGTGAAATAGGCGCTCCGCAGGACCGCACGCAAAAGGCCGCGCATCGGCAGGATGCGCGGCCTTTTGCGTCTGTGGTGATGCCGGGGTGGATCAGCGCGCGGGGCGATAGGCCCGCAGGCGCGCGAAAATCTCGTCGGCCGGACCCTGCAGCGTGTGCAGGGGCACCTCGAGCCGGGTCGGCGCCTTGCGCGTGTAGCTCCGTGTCATCAGGGCCCGCCAGACGGGCTGTTTCTCGCGCCGGACCACGGCATCTTCGAGCGGCCGCGTCAGCGTGACGATCAGATTGGTCAGCGCGATAGAGCGCACGGAGGTGCGGTAGAGCTCCAGGTCGGCGATTTCCGCCCAGTCGATGAAACCGATGCCTTCGATGAACAGCCCGTCGCCGTTGGCGCCGAGTTGCGGCCGCCTCGCTTCCACGAGTGGATAATAGTGGAAGGTGGCGGCCAGGCCCGCGGCGACGAGGACAAGAAACGCCGGGCCCGAGCCGGTTGCGATGGCTACCCCGCCCAGGGCGGCGGCAAACAGCCCGCCGTAGACGAGGCCCTCGCCGGTGCCCTTCCGGTAGCCGACGGCGAAGGGCTTGGGTCCTTCAGTCTCCTGTGCCCAGGGGTCGCGCATGATCTCTCGTCCTCGGTCGCAGGCGTTATCCGTCGATGATCTCGGTCGCCTCGATGTCGATGCCGAATCCTTCAAGACCAACATAGTGGCGCTCGCGCGAGGAGAGAAGACGGATCGAGGAGACACCCAGGTCCTTCAGGATCTGCGCGCCCAGTCCGACCTCGCGCCAGCTTTCCGCGCGCTTCTGCGCGGAGGCATGTTCCTCGCGGTCGCTGTCGAGTTCCTCGCGCGCCCGGCGCGACTGGCGCGCCACGCCGACCGAGCCTTCGCGCAGATAGACGACCACGCCGCGGCCGCGTTCGGCCAGTCCGTGCATGATGGTGTCCAGCGGCTGGGACTTTCCGAAAACATCGTCGATCACCGATTCCAGATGCAGCCGCACGGGCACGTGACGGCCGTCGAGAATGTCGCCATAGACGATGGCCAGATGGTCCATCGGATCGTAGGGCGTGGAATAGGTGATGGCATAGGCCGGCCCGGCAATCGTCTCGATCGACTGCTCGTAGACGCGCTCGACCAGCTTTTCCTTGCGCTGCCGCCAGGCGATCAGCTCGGCCACGGAGACCATCTTCAGGCCGTGCTCCTCGGCGAAGCTGGTCACCTGCGGGCCGCGCTTGACCGTGCCGTCGTCGTTGACCAGCTCGCTGATCACGCCGATTTCTGGCAACTCCGCCAGCCGGCACAGATCCACCGCCGCTTCCGTGTGGCCGGAGCGCATGAGCACGCCGCCGTCCTTGGCGATCAGCGGAAAGATATGCCCCGGGCGCACGAAGTCGGCCGCGCCCGCGTTGGGGTTCGCCATGGCCCGGACGGTGGCCACCCGGTCCTCGGCGGAAATGCCGGTGGTGGTGTCGTGCTTGTAGTCGATGGAGATCGTGAAGGCCGTGGCGTGCGGCGCGTCGTTCTCGCTGACCATCGGGTCGAGCCGCAGCCGGTGCGCGTGCTCGCGGGTGATCGGCGCGCAGACGATGCCGGAGGTATGGCGCACGATGAAGGCCATCTTCTCCGGTGTCGCGTGGCAGGCGGCGACGATCAGGTCGCCCTCGTTCTCGCGATCATCGTCATCGGTGACGACGACGATCTCGCCACGCTCGAACGCACGGATGGCGTCGGCGACGCGGGACTGTTGCATGTCGGAATCCTTGGTTGGGGCGAGCCCGAGGAAATCGTTGGGGGTGACGGCGCCGTTCGTCGCCTGCGCAATGCGCGATCCGGTCTCGCGGGAGATCCAGACATGCGGGTCATTGCACAGCGCGGTCACCGCCGCCGGCGACAGGCCGGTGCGGCGGGCGAAGGCGGAGCGGGTTTCCTTGGAGCGGGCAAGCCATTCATCGAGACGCATGGCAAGCCTTTTACACGCACCGCCGGACGCGCGTAAAGCACTTTTCAGTGACACTGAAAGGATGCCGGCCGCGAAACGGCGGCTCGATCCGGGTTATGGCGTCAATAGTCGCTCAGCCCATCTGGCCTCTGTGCCGCAGAAGGTGGTCGGCGAGTACCAGCGCCATCATCGCCTCGCCGACGGGCACGGCGCGGATGCCGACGCAGGGGTC
>JBFHII010000177.1:0-6170 GCA_041596535.1 Breoghania sp.
CGCGTTGGCGCCGTAAAGAAACGACGTCAGTGCGAAGGCTTCATTCGCGTCCTGCCGTGCCATTGTTTTGTCAGCGGGAGATCAGCCCCCGCCCCGCTCGCAAATGGCGCGGGATCTGGACCGCGCCGGACTGAATTTTGAGGACGCAGTCGCACCCCCGCCAAGTGGATGTGCGGCCGCGTGCGGCCGCACTCAGTTTATGACGTCTCAAACCTTATAGACGCCAAAGCCTTAACTAGCCCTTGAGAACGTCGACGAGTGTCTCGCCGAGTTTCGCGGGCGACGGCGACACGCGGATACCCGCGGCTTCCATTGCTGCGATCTTGTCTTCCGCTCCGCCCTTGCCGCCGGAGATCACCGCGCCCGCATGGCCCATGGTGCGGCCCGGAGGCGCCGTGCGGCCGGCGATGAAGCCTGCCATCGGCTTGGATCGGCCCTTCTTCGCCTCGTCGGCGATGAACTGCGCGGCCTCTTCCTCTGCCGAGCCGCCGATCTCGCCGATCATGATGATCGACTTGGTTTCGTCGTCGGCCAGGAACATCTCCAGCACGTCGATGAACTCGGTGCCCTTGACCGGATCACCGCCGATGCCGACGGCCGTCGTCTGGCCGAGACCGGCGTTGGTGGTCTGGAACACCGCTTCATATGTGAGCGTTCCCGAGCGCGAGACAATGCCCACCGAGCCCTTGTTGAAGATGGAGCCCGGCATGATGCCGATCTTGCACTCGTTCGGCGTCAGGATGCCCGGGCAGTTCGGTCCGAGAAGCCGCGACTTCGACTTCTCGAGCTTTGCCTTGACCTTGACCATGTCCATCACCGGAATGCCCTCGGTGATGCAGACGATGAAGGGGATCTCGGCGTCGATCGCCTCGATGATCGCAGCGCCCGCGCCTGCCGGCGGAACGTAGATCACGGAGGCGTCGGCGCC
The DNA here is from genome assembly GCA_041596535.1 of Breoghania sp. Lineage (GTDB taxonomy): Bacteria > Pseudomonadota > Alphaproteobacteria > Rhizobiales > Stappiaceae > Breoghania. The sequence goes on from JBFHII010000177.1 coordinate 929, forward strand.
CGTGCGCTCCTTGGCTTCCGCCACGGACGCGAAGATCGGCAGCTTGGCTTCCGCGCCGTCCACATTGCCGGTCCAGAACTCGCCGCCCTTCTTGGGATGCGTGCCCGCGACCATCTGCGTGCCGTGATAGGCGAGCGCCTGCTCGGTATGGAAGGTGCCGGTCTTGCCGGTCAGGCCCTGAACGATGACCTTCGTGTCTTTGTTGACGAGAATGGACATTTACGAGGCCTCCTTGACGGCAGCAACGATCTTCTGGGCGGCATCGTCGAGATCATCGGCGGCGATCACGTTGAGGCCACTGTCGTTGATGATCGTCTTGCCGAGATCGACATTGGTGCCTTCCAGGCGCACGACGAGCGGCACCTTCAAGCCAACCTTCTTGACTGCCTCGACCACGCCCTGGGCGATGATGTCGCAGCGCATGATGCCGCCGAAAATGTTGACCAGGATGCCCTTCACATTCGGATCGGCGGTGATGATCTGGAACGCGGCCGTCACCTTCTCCGTGGTGGCGCCGCCACCGACGTCGAGGAAGTTGGCCGGCTCGGCGCCATAGAGCTTGATGATGTCCATCGTCGCCATGGCGAGGCCCGCGCCGTTGACCATGCAGCCGATCTCGCCGTCGAGCGCAACATAGGCGAGGTCGTATTTGGACGCCTCGATTTCCTTGTCGTCCTCTTCGGTCAGATCGCGCAGCTCCATCACGTCCGGATGCCGGAACAGCGCGTTGCCGTCAAACGACACCTTGGCGTCGAGCACCCGCAGTCCGCCGCCACCGCCGAGCGTGATCAGCGGGTTGATCTCCAGCAGGCTCATGTCCTTTTCGACAAAGGCCTTGTAGAGGATCGGAAACAGCTTCATGCCGTCGGCGCGAGAGACATCGTCAAGCTCCAGCGCGTCGCAGAGCTTGGCAGAATCGGCGTCCGTGACACCGGCTTCCGGGTCGATCGGCACGTTGTGGATCTTCTCCGGCGTCGCTTCGGCGACGGCCTCGATATCCATGCCGCCCTCGGTGGAGACCACGAAGGCCACCTGACCGCAGGTGCGATCAACCAGCAGCGAGAGATAGAGCTCGCGGTCGATATTGGCGCCGTCCTCGATATAGAGGCGGTTCACGACCTTGCCGGCCGGCCCCGTCTGCTTGGTCACCAGCGTGTTGCCGAGCATTTCCTTGGCATTGGCAACCACATCGTCGATCGACTTGGCAAGGCGCACGCCGCCCGCGGCATCGGGGCCGAGCTCCGTGAACTTGCCCTTGCCGCGCCCGCCAGCATGGATCTGGGATTTGACGACATAGACCGGTCCGGGCAGCTTCTTCGCGGCGGCTTCCGCTTCGCCTGCGGAATAGATCGGAATGCCCTCGGCAACCGGCGCGCCGTAGCTCTTCAGAAGCGCCTTGGCCTGGTATTCATGGATATTCATGCTCGGTGTCCCCCGAGTGGTTTGCGGTACAGGTGATGAGAAAAAGGGGAGACTGATCCCCCCTTTTCAGATCCGTGCCTCAAGCAAGCGCCGGTTGGATTTTCTTGCAGGCCTCGACAAGCCCGTCGACGGAGGCGACCGATTTCTCGAACATCGCCTTCTCATCGGACGCGAGATCGATTTCGATCACGCGCTCAACTCCACCGGCGCCGATAACGGTCGGGACGCCGACATACATGTCGTTGAGGCCATACAGGCCGTCCAGGTGCGCCGCGCAGGGCAGCACGCGCTTTTTGTCCTTGAGATAGGATTCCGCCATCATGATGGCGGCCGATGCCGGGGCGTAGAAGGCCGAACCGGTCTTCAGCAGGCCGACGATCTCGGCGCCACCGTCACGGGTGCGCTGGACGATCTCCTCAAGGCGCTCCTTGGAGCACCAGCCCATCTTGACCAGATCCGTCAGCGGCACGCCGGCAACGGTGGAATAGCGGGTCAGCGGCACCATGGTGTCGCCGTGGCCGCCAAGCACGAACGCCGTGACGTCCTCGACCGAAACGTTGAATTCGTCGGCCAGGAAATAGCGGAAGCGTGCGCTGTCGAGCACGCCGGCCATGCCGACGACCTTGTTGGCGGGCAGGCCGGAGAATTTCTGCAGCGCCCAGACCATCGCGTCGAGCGGGTTGGTGATGCAGATGATGAAGGCATCCGGGGCATACTTCTTGATGCCGGCGCCAACCTGCTCCATCACCTTGAGGTTGATCTCAAGCAGATCATCGCGGCTCATGCCCGGCTTGCGCGGCACGCCTGCGGTGACGATGACGACATCGGAGCCTTCAATGGCTTCGTAGGTGTTGGTACCGGCGAGCTTCGCGTCGAAGCCGTCGACGGGCGACGATTCCGCGAGATCCAGGGCCTTGCCCTGCGGTACGCCTTCGGCAATGTCGAATAGAACGATGTCACCCAGCTCTTTAAGGCCGGCGAGATGAGCGAGCGTGCCGCCGATCTGGCCAGCGCCGATCAGCGAGATCTTGTTCCGCGCCATATTCGTTGGTTTCCCTTTACGTAAACTGCACCTACAGCCATAAGTCTTATGGTTGCCGTGTCACTACTCTGTTTACCTGCCAGGTGCAAGGTGCGCACCCTCAGATAAGGCTTTCAGATCGCATAAAATGCCCGAATTTTCACAAATTGAATGATCGGCATCCAAATTCAGTCGCGGGCTTCGCCGGACAGATATGCCTCAGAGCGCATCTCGATCAGCCGCGATGCGGTGCGGTCGAACTCGAAACTCTCGACCCCTGAAGATGCGCGATAAAGTTCAGTGGGCTCCGCGGCCGCCGACGCCACCAGTTTGATGCGGTTGTCGTACAGCGCATCGATCAGGTTGATGAAGCGCTTGGCCTCGTTTCGGTTGTGCATCTCCAGCGCCGGAATACGGTCGATCATCAGCGTATGATAGGCGTGCGCCAGACGCAGGTAGTCGGCAGCCCCCAGCGGCCTGGCACACAGCTCGTCGAAGGTGAACCGCGCGACACCCGCCGCCGTGCGCGGCACCTCGATCCACCGGCCCTGCGCCTCCAGCCTCTCGGCCCTCGGCCGCGCATGATTGGTCAGCCGCCCCCACAGACGGTCCATCTCGGCATCCGCTTCCTCGCCCAAGGGCGTCACATAGACGGGCTTGCCGGCCAGCTTCTCCAACCGGAAGTCGGCGCGCGCATCCAGACGCAACACGTCGACCCGCTGCTGAAGCAGCTCGATGAAAGGCATGAAGTGGCCCCGGTTGAGGCCGTTGGTGTAGAGATCCCGCGGCTCGACGTTGGAGGTCGCGACCACGACGACGCCGGCGTCGAACAACCGCGTGAACAGCCGCCCCAGCAGCATCGCGTCCGCGATGTCGGTGACGGAAAATTCGTCAAAGCAGAGGAGCCGGGTTTCTTCGGCGATCTGTGCGGCCACCGGCGGGATCGGGTCATCGCCCTTCAGCGCGCCGGACTTGATCTGCTGGCGCACCGCATGGACCCGCTCGTGCACGTCCGCCATGAACTCGTGGAAATGCGCCCGACGCTTGCGGGTGGTCACCGCGAGTTCGAAGAACAGGTCCATCAGCATGGTCTTGCCGCGGCCCACCGATCCCCAGATGTACAGCCCGCGCAAATCGTCGCTTGCCGGCCGGCTCTTGCCGAACAGCCAGCCCAGGGCACTTTTCTTGGACGCAAGCCGGCGCTTGGAAAGCTCGATGTTCAGGGCATCAAGACGGGCAACGATCGCCAGTTGTGCGGGGTCGGCCTCGATCTCACCGGCGGCGACCAGGGTGTCGTAATGCTCGCGAACGCTCCGTGTGAGCGGCAGTGCTTGAGACATGCTGTATTCCGGCTGGTCCGGGAGAACGTCAGCCTTCGCGGTGAGGGCAGGCGCTTGCGGGAGATGCCCCGGCACTGGGAGAGCGGTCAACGTGTGCGGCCCGATGATTCCACCTTGCCGCCCGATGATCTAGAGCATTTTTGCCGCAATGAAAACCGCACCGGGCCGGAAGGTCCGCCGGGAGCCATGAAATGCACCGGATGCGCGAGCGGGCTGCGCGCGCCTTTTTGCGCTGGATCAGCTGAGAAGCAGAACCGGCTCAAGCCCCGCCTCGCGGTCGACGACGGCCGCGGCCCGGGCGACCAGCGAGCACTCGTTCTCGTTGGTCAGATCCGCCTTGTGGCCGCGTCCATCGACCAGGATCCAGGCCTGTCCGGGCACGGCCGCATCGACGCCGATGAAATCGGCCTGGCGCATCGCCGCCTCGATCTCGTGCATGCCCGGCTCCCCGGATCCTGACATCCGGGCGCCCTGCGAGTTCGCGGCATGACCGTTGCGGCCGTTGCCCGACGAGGCTTCGAGACCGCGCAAAAACGCATCGAGATCAGGCACGGCCACCACCAGCACCCCGTGTTCCTCACCGGTAAAGATATGAAAGCGGCATAGAGCGGGCACGCTTTCCGCGGATGGAAAGCGCCAGGTGTCGCCCTCCTTGCGCGCAAGGCCGACGTCGGTCCAGTCGATGCGTGCTGACAGGTTGACCGTCTTGCGGCTGGCGTCCAACACCTTGCGCATGGCCTTGGGCATGCCACGGCCACCCTCGGCGCGGATCTGCGGTGCCGGTTTTGCTGGCTGCGCCCGTGCGGCCGAAGCCGCGACGCCCTTGCGGCGGAATGTGACGTGGCGGCGGGAGATCTCGACCGATTCAACGCGCCAACCCGCCGTCAGCCAGGCCTCCTGATGCACAAGCAGCCCGCCCGAATTGGCCCACCAGGTCCGATGCTCGGTTGCGCTCGCGGGCAGAGGCCCGCCGAGGATCTCTTCGATCTCGCTAAAGCTCGGCGTCCATTCGATGTCCTGCAGCGCCGCGAGGTGCCGCTTCAAGGGGTCATACTTGGCCATCGCAGTCACAGTTCCAAATGAATGTGACCATCGTTACATTTCCCGATACTCAGGTCCAGCAAACAAATTGCCGAACCCGCGCTTCGCCTTGCCTCCCTAACGGAAGAAGGAGATCGCGTGACCGGTCGATGTCTGACCGTTGAACCGCTCCGGGGCCGACTTGTAGAGATGCGCGAGAACCGCGCCCGAGGAATCCTTCAGCACGACCTGCGCGCCGTTCAGGTCCCACGCCGCGATCTGGCCCAGCGGACCCGTGGCGCAGCCGCGCGTGCTCGCGCGATAGCCGCCGCTCCAGGTGGTGAGATTCATGAACAGCTTGCACGATTCCCCGCTCGCACTGACGGTCCAGCCGCCCAGAACCTCCGTGCGCCCGACCTCGGCCGCGCCCGCGGGCGCC
>JBFHII010000178.1:0-6141 GCA_041596535.1 Breoghania sp.
AGGGCATGGCCGCGGACCTGGTCCTGCTGGAGGGCAACCCGGCCGAGGATCTCGGCAACCTGCGCCGGCAGTCGGGTGTGGTTCTGCGCGGGCGCTGGTGGCCACGCGAGGCGCTGGACGCCCGCCTGCGCGAGCTGGCGCGCCGCAACGCGCGCTGAGCCGGCCCCCTAGCCGCCGCCGCGCAGGTCCACGCCGCGCTTGGCCGGCGCGAACAGCGCATTGCCGATCCAGCTGACCACGCTGACGATGATCGCGCCCCAGAATGCTGCCCAGAAGCCGGCCACCTTCGAAGACCAGGGTGTTGACCGCGCCGATGGTCTCGGCCGCCTCATCCAGCGCATCGCAACAGGAAAGGGCGACTTCCTTGTGCGGAATCGTGACATTGGCGCCCTTGAGGCCGGTGCGCTCGAAGGTCCGGAAGAAAGTCTCGATCTGTTCGGGGGGCACCGCGAGGCGCTCGTAGGAGCCTTCGATGCCGTATTCCGCGAGCCAGTGGGCGTGAATGATCGGCGAGCGGGAGTGGGAAATCGGCCAGCCGATCACGGCGGTGCGAATCGGTTGGGTCATGTTTCCAGTTCTCCCTGATCGCGCAGAAAGGCCAGGAGCGGCAGCAGCGGCAGGCCCACGATGGTGAAGAAGTCGCCGTCGATCTTTTCGAACAGCTGAATGCCGCGGCCCTCGATCTGATAGGCACCGACGCTGGACAGCACCGCATCGCCCGCATCGGCAAGGTAACGACCGACGAATTCCGGGGAGAAATCGCGCATCGTCAGCGTTGCCGTGGCGACATGCCGCCAGATCGTTTCCCCGTCGCGAACGACGGCCAGCGCCGAATGCAGATGATGCGCCTTGCCGCGCATGGCGAGCAGCTTGCGTCGCGCGGCCTCCATGTCCGCGGGCTTGGAATGAATCTCGCCACCGAATTCCAGCACCTGATCACAGCCCAGCACGAGGGCCCCGGGATGGCGGGGCGCCACCTCGGTGGCCTTTGCCTCGGCCAGCACCGCGGCGACGTCCTCGGCGGGCAGATCGGCCGCGCGCAGGGGCGCCTCGACGGCGCGCTCGTCGATATCGGCGGGATCGGTGACGATCGAAAGGCCCGCGTCACGCAGCATTTTTGCCCGCCAGGGGCTGCCGCTGGCCAATATCAGGGTGTTCATTCCGCCAATTGCCCCGCTTCGGTTTCCATGCCGGATTCCATGCCAGATTCCATGTCGGCCTCCAGGGTTTGCCGGCGCTCCTTCATCAGCGACATGATGGCGGCCGCGGTTTCCTCGATGGAACGCCGGGTAACATCGATGATCGGCCAGTTGTGCTCGTTGGCCATGCGCCGCATGCAGGTTATCTCCTCGGTGATCGCCGCGCGATCCACATAGCGATCGTTCTGGCCGACGGCGTTGAGCGACAACAGCCGGTTCTGCCGGATCTGCAGGATGCGTTCCGCGCTGGCGACGAGCCCGACTACCAGCGGCCGCCTGATCTCGAAAAGCGCGGGCGCGGGAGGCACTTCCGGAACGATCGGCATGTTGGCCGCCTTGATTCCGCGGTTCGCCAGATAGATGCAGGTGGGGGTCTTCGACGTGCGGCTGATCCCGACAAGCACCACGTCGGCGTCGTCGAGCCCCTCGGGCATCTGCCCGTCATCGTGCATCATCGTGTAGTTCAAGGCATCGATGCGGCGGAAATAATCCGCGTCCAGCGCGTGCTGACCGCCGACGCGGCGCGTCACCTGGACGTTGAGATAGGACTGGAAGACCGCGAAGACCGGATCGAGCACATTGACGCAGGGCACACCGAGGCTCTTGCACACGCGCTCGAGACGGTGAATCTCGTGATCATGCACCAGCGTGTAGAGAACGATGCCGGGAGCGGCCTCGATTTCACTGATCGCCCGGTCGAGCTGGCGGTCGGAGCGCACCAGCGGATAGACGTGCTCGATGGGCTGGATGTTCTCGTATTGCGCCATCGCGGCGCGGGCGACGGTCATCAGCGTCTCGCCCGTTGAATCGGACACGAGGTGAAGATGGAAATAGCTGCGTACCTTGGGCAAGGTTTTCCCCAGTTCGGACCTGTTCATGTGTACGAGTGGGCACAAGCAGGCCCCGTTCGGCAAGACCGGCAAATCCATGCCCGGTGACCCGATTTCATCAACAGCGGAAACCGGACGGGACAATGAAACAGCGGCGGCATCGCCTACCGTGAATAGCACAGGCCATGCCGACGTCACCGGATCCGTATGCAGAATGTTTGCACAGGCGGCCAAACGTTAACAGAAGGTTAAAATCGGCGGTTCTGCGGGATGCTGCGCAGACCGGCACGAAAGATATCCAGCCGCTGGCGGATTCCGTCGCGTGAGCGGAAACGCTGGGGATAGTGCGACGGCTTTGGTGTGGATGAAAAAGGATCCCTGCAATCCACGGCCTAAAAAAATAAACAAACCATTAAACAAAATACTATTTAGAGAGCTTGCCCGGGATAAAGGACGACTGCCATGCGATCCGACGACCGCCTCGTGATGAAGGCTCTAAGAGGCGAACGGCCGTGGCCGCCGCCCATCTGGATGATGCGACAAGCGGGCCGCTATCTCGCGGAATATCGCGAAGTGCGCGCCAAGGTGCCGAACTTCCTTGAATTCTGCTATGAGACGGATCTGGCGGTCGAAGTGACGCTTCAGCCGATCAGGCGCTTCGGCTTTGACGCATCCATCCTGTTTTCCGACATCTTCGTCATCCCCGACGCACTTGGATACCCGGTTCGCTTCGAGGAAGGGCGGGGACCGGTCCTCGAACCGCTTGATGTGCATCTGATCGACGCGTTGAAGCCGGAGCGGGCCGCAGGCCATCTCGATCCGGTGATCGCCACGGTCAGGCGGCTGCGGGCGGAGCTGCCCGTCGAGACCACCCTGCTGGGCTTCTGCGGGGCCCCCTGGACGGTTGCGTGCTACTCGGTGGCCGGACACACCACCCAGGACCAGACGGCCGCTCGTACGGGCGCCTATCGCGATCCGAAGCTTTTCGGCCGCTGGATCGACATCATCGTCGAGGCATCGATCGATTACCTGGCGCGGCAGCTGGAAGCCGGCGCCGATGCGGTGCAGATCTTCGATACCTGGGCGGGGGTGCTGGACGAGGCAGGCTTCAGGCAATGGTGCCTCGAGCCGACACGGCGGATCGTCGAGGGCGTGCGCAAGCGGGTTCCCGGGGCAATGATCATCGGGTTTCCCAAGGCGTCCGCCGCCCGGCTGAAAACCTATATCGAGGAAACCGGGATCTCGGCCGTCGGGCTCGACTGGACGGCGCCGTTCGAGACGGCGCGGGAGATCCAGAAGATCGTGCCGGTGCAGGGCAATCTCGATCCGATGCGGCTGGTGGCCGGTGGTGCGGCGCTGGACGAGGGGGTCGACCGGATCCTCGATGAGCTCGGCGACGGACCGCTGGTGTTCAACCTGGGCCACGGGATCACGCCGCAGACGCCGGTCGAGCACGTGGAACAGATGATCGCGCGGGTGCGGGCGGCCGCGCCGCGTTGATCAGGCTCGCTGACCCAGCGGAATCGGGAAGGGCCCAGACATGGACGATCCGTATCTCTGGCTGAAGGCGTTGCACATCATGGCGGTCATCTCCTGGATGGCCGCGATGTTCTATCTGCCGCGGCTGATGGTCTATCACGCCGATTGCGCGCCCGGATCGGCGCAATCGGAAACCTTCAAGGTGATGGAGCGGCGGCTTCTCAAGGCGATCATGACGCCGGCGATGATCGCCAGCTGGGTGTTCGGACTGAGCGTGGCCTACGGTTATGGCTATTTCAGTGACGGCTGGTTTCACGTCAAACTGGCGCTGGTGCTGGGGTTGAGCGGCTTTCACGGACTGCTGGCGCGCCACGTCAAACAGTTCGCCCGCGACGAGAACCGGCATGCGGCGCGCTACTTCCGGATCATCAACGAATTGCCGACCCTGTTGATGGCGGCGATTGTGCTTGTCGTGGTGCTGAAACCGTTTTAGATGTGAAGCGATTGATATTGTTGCATTTAAAACCGTAATTTGACTGCGCAAGACCTCTTGTGGTGGCAGAAGAATCTGTCTATGTTCCCGCCTACCCCACTTCTTGCAGACGGGCGCCCGGCGTTGATCAATGTGAGGCGTCGCACCGGTTAGACAACCGGTCCAAGATCTGCATTTCCCCCACTTACTTTTCCCTCTTCCGGCGCCCTTCGGTGGCGAACACGCAAAGACCCAATCCATGCGGGAAATGAAACTTCAAGACCTGAAATCCAAATCTCCGACCGAATTGCTCTCCTTCGCCGAGGAGCTGGACGTTGAAAACGCCAGCACCATGCGCAAGCAGGAGCTGATGTTCGCGATCCTGAAGCAGCTTGCCTTCCAGGATGTGGACATCATTGGCGAGGGCGTCGTCGAGATCCTGCAGGACGGCTTCGGCTTCCTGCGCTCTCCGGATGCCAATTATCTGCCCGGACCCGACGATATCTACGTGTCGCCTTCCCAGATCCGGCGGTTTTCGCTGCGAACGGGCGACACGGTGGAAGGCGAGATCCGCTCGCCGAAGGAAGGCGAACGCTATTTCGCGCTGCTCAAGGTCAACAAGATCAATTTTGAAGACCCCGAGCAGATGCGTCACAAGATCCATTTCGACAACCTGACGCCGCTGTATCCCGACGAGCGCTTCCGCCTGGAAGTCGAGGATCCGACGATCAAGGATCTGTCCGCCCGGGTGATCGATCTGACCACGCCGCTCGGCAAGGGCCAGCGCGGGCTGATCACCGCGCCGCCGCGCACCGGCAAGACGGTTTTTCTGCAGAACATCGCCAAGGCGATCACCACCAATCACCCCGAATGCTACCTGATCGTCCTGCTGATCGACGAACGGCCGGAAGAAGTCACCGACATGCAGCGCACGGTGAACGGCGAAGTCGTGTCCTCGACCTTCGACGAGCCGGCGGTGCGCCACGTGCAGGTGGCCGAGATGGTCATCGAGAAGGCCAAGCGCCTGGTGGAGCACGGCCGCGACGTGGTGATCCTGCTGGATTCGATCACCCGCCTGGGCCGTGCCTACAACACTGTGGTGCCGTCCTCGGGCAAGGTGCTGACCGGCGGTGTCGACGCCAACGCGCTGCAGCGGCCCAAGCGCTTCTTCGGCGCTGCGCGGAACATTGAGGAAGGCGGCTCGCTGACGATCATCGCGACCGCACTGATCGATACCGGTTCGCGCATGGACGAGGTGATCTTCGAAGAGTTCAAGGGCACCGGCAACTCGGAAATCATTCTCGACCGCAAGGTCGCCGACAAGCGCATCTTCCCGTCGATCGATATCCAGCGCTCCGGCACCCGCAAGGAAGAGCTGCTGGTGTCGCCCGATCAGCTCAAGAAGATGTATGTGCTGCGCCGCATCCTCAACCCGATGGGAACGGTGGACGCCATCGAATTCCTGCTCGGCAAGCTCAAGCAGACCAAGAGCAACGAGGAATTCTTCGACAGCATGAACACCTGACGCCAACCGTCGCGGGATGGATTCGGATCCGTTCCGGCCGTGGTGAGGCGAACCGACGTGAAATCGTCGGATTCACATGAAACATTTCAGGCGCCGGGCGAATTCGTCCGGCGCCTTTTTTCCGGCTTCTCCCGGCCGGCAACGACCCAGGTGATGCCGCCCGATGTTCTCGCCGATCGAGACCAGCCGTCTGATCCTGCGCCCATGGCGCAGCAGTGATCTTCCCGCGCTCGCCGCCATGAACGCTGATGTGCAGGTGATGGCTTATTTTCCCTCCGTCCTGACGGCCCACGAAAGCCGGGAACTTCTCGATCGGGCCATGCGCCGGATAGAGACGGACGGCTTCTGCTTCGCGCCGGTCGAGGACAAGCAGTCGGGCGCCTTTCTCGGCTTTGCCGGATTGCACCGTCCTTCCTTCACACCGCCACTGGCGTTCGAGCCCTGCGTCGAGATCGGCTGGCGCCTGGTGCATTCCGCCTGGGGCCGGGGCTATGCGACGGAAGCCGCGCGCGCATGGCTTCGATTCGGTTTCGAAACCCTGAGCCTGCCCGAGATCGTGTCGTTCACCAGCACCGACAACCAGCGTTCGCGGGCGGTGATGCAACGGCTGGGGATGCGGCACGACAGGGATTGCGA
>JBFHII010000179.1:0-6140 GCA_041596535.1 Breoghania sp.
CCTCGCCCAGGTTGGTCACCAGGCTCTGGCTCTCGCCGTCGATCCGGATGGCGTTGCGATAGGCGCGCGCCGCATCATCGGGACGGCCAAGCCGCATGTAGACGGGAGCGACCACCGCCCAGCCGCGGCCATCGTCCGGGTTGTCGGCCAGATGCCGTTCCACCCGCGCGACCATCAACTCGATGTCGGGCTGGCCACCGGTGTCGGTCGCGGCAATCCGTTCGGCCAACGGCTGGTCGGGCTGGTCCGGCGAGCCGGCCATCAGATAGAGACCCAGCGCGCCGACCGGAACCAGCACGATGGCGGCGGCGCTGGCGATCCTGCGGCGTGGCGCGGCGCCGCTCCCCGCGGACTCGCTGCCGACCCCGGCCGCTTCCCGGCGCGACGCCTGCAGCAGCCGCCGGGCGATCTCGGCGCGCGCGGCATCCGCCTCGGCGGGCTCGATGACGCCCCGCGCCAGGTCGCGCTCGACCTCGGCGAGTTGGTCCTTGTAGATGGCAACGTCCTGCTGGTGGTCGGGCGCCACGGGACGGCCCCCACGCGTCAGCGGAATGAGAACCGCGAGCGCAGCAACGGCGGTGAGAAGGGCAAACAGAATCCAGATCATCATGGTGCGACTTTAATAGCGCGTCAGGACGCGTTTCACATAAGTATCGACAGATCGGCGACATTGTGTCGCTGGGTCACCATGGTGTCGCGGGGTCACCATGCGCAACCCGGCTGAATGCCCGGCGATGCGGCCGGCGGGTCCTCCCGTGCGCGCACGGCCCTTGGGTAGCACGACCGCCCCGCGATCGGAACAAATTCGCTTCATTGAATATAATGGAGGGAACAGCGTGCCGCAATCGGCCAGCCTGACACCGGCAGGCGGCGCGAGCACACGGAGGAGGATCGATGGGGGATTGCTGGCCGGCCGCTCAGCCGCGGGCGACTTTCCGCGGCGTGTCGGCGAAGAGCTCGTCTTCATCGGCGGTGGAAAGATCATTCTCCCCGCCAAGCTTGTCGCGGCGTTCGGCCAGGCGGCGGGCATAATCGTCGCCGAAATAGATGGCACAGAAGTCGATCGAGGCATCGAGGGCCACCAGGCAGGCACGGCGATGATCGCCGGTCGCCTCGCGCAGCTTGTCGACCAGCGCCCGGCTGCCGATGTCGAGCACCTGCTCGACGCTTTGGTGCAGCCGCCGCGCCAGTTCGGTGACCGCCAGCGCCTCGCCCGCATGTCGGGCGATCAGCAGCAGCCGCAGGATCTGCCCGGCGTCAGCGACAGCCGCGCTGTCCTGGACGAACCGGCCGTCCTCGTCCACCTGCGGAATCTGCATCGCGCGGCGCAGTTCGGCGACCGTGTTGCTCAGCGTCTTGGTGACGAAGGCCGACATCTCGGCACGGGTCTTGGCAAGCAGCTCGCGCCATTCGGCGACATCGTCGACGCGCGTCTCGATGTTCAGATCGCGCACCAGGTCGCCGAAGCGGCGCACGCTGTCGACCATCGCCGCGCCGCGCGCCGGATTTCCGCGCGCCTGTTGCGCCACCAGCGTCAGACGCTGGGTCTCGGACAGCAGGATATCGATCAGCGGCCGGTAGGGTGACTTGTAGATCAGGCTGGCCTTGCTGGAGCGCGCAGCGCGCGCGGCAAAGGCCACCAGCCAGGCGGGATCTTCCGAGCGGCCGAGCAGCAGCGCCGCCAGCCACCAGGCGCGGGACTGATCCTTGCCGACAAAGTCCTTCACCTGTTCGAGCAGCAGCTCGTCGGTGCGCATGTCCACCGCGTCCAGCGTGTCGGACAGCCCGTCGACGAAGGTGCCGATTTCCGCCTGCTGTTCGAGAATCGCATGGATGTCCTGGAGTTCCGCGAGAATGTCGTCGCCGCCGACCCGGAAGGCGACCTTCTGCTTGGCGAGCCTGTTGGCCGCGGCCTCCTCGAGCGTCTCGCGCATGGCCTTGAACGCGATGCCCCGCAGGGCCTCGGCGGCCTTGTCCACCGCCTCTTGCTGGAATTCGCGTTTGGCGAGTTCTTCCTGCAGGCGAATGATGGTGTCGGGCGCGATGTCGCGCTCCAGCCACAGCCAGATGGCGTCCAGCGAGGGCCGGTAGATGCGGCCCGGCACCTTGCTGCTCAACACCTCGGAAATCAGAAACGGTTCCAGCGGCGCGAAAAACGCGCGCTTGAGCAGGCTGCGCCGGTGGGCGTCCGGCTCTCCCGCGGCCTCCGGCTTGCGGATCAGCGAGCGCGCCGTTTCCAGAATCACCTCGCTCTGGGGATCGTCCGAGCCGCTTTCGCGGGCGGCTTCCAGGCCACGCACGAGCATGGCCAGGGCCCTCTCGGAGAGACCTTCGAGATAGGAACGGACTTTGAGCGCAACGAGGCTCCGGTCGACCATGCGGACGTTCCAGACAAGGGGTTATGCAACGTGCTTTGCAATCCCCCCTAAGGTGTCTGAAAAAGTTTAATCAAATCTTGCGCATGGCGGAGAATGTGGCGGAAGAGCGCCGTTTTCGGTCCATCGGCCGTTTTCGCGGCACGAGAATGCAGCAGCGGCATCCGGCGGGGGCGACAAAGGCGTCCCCGCCGCCGCGCATGGCAAAACGGCGCGGCTGGTGCCGCGCCGTGTCATCGCATGTCAGGCCTTGACCGCTGGCGCGGTGGCTATCCCACGGGATGCCAGGTGCCGTCGGGCTGGCGGCAGGCGGTGCCGCGCGCCACTTCCGGCTGGCCGTCGATATAGATCGTGTGGGTGTAGTCGCGGCAATCGGCGGAGTTGATCCGGTACGACGGCCCCGGGATCACGTTGCCGCGGTGGCCGGAATCCGGATTTTCCCAGGCCGACGGCTGTCCGGAGCGGTTGTACTCCAGGGCGCGGTACTGGGCGTTGTAGGCGGCTTCGCGGTCACGCTCGTCGAGCGACCGGCCGATTTCGCTGCCGATCATCGACCCGATCACCGCACCCGCCGCGGTTGCGGCCAGCTGTCCGGAGCCCGCGCCGAACTGCGCGCCGATCACGCCACCGGCAACCGCGCCGGCAACCGTGCCGATGCCCTGCTTGGGGCCGGCGTCGGTGCAGGCCGCCATGCCAAGTCCGACGGAGGCGACAACCGCAACTTTCAAGATCTGCATTTTCTCTCTGTCTCCCGCATCCCCGGTCCTCGGACCCTGGGGCAAAATTCGATATCCCCGACGCAGTGGAGATATCCGCAAGGCTCCGGACCATCGCATGCGACACCCGGGCGGTACTGTGCATGGCTTCCGATCCCACAGGTTTGTGGCCGAAGTTCGTCACCAACACACGGATCATGGGTCAACCATCATGAAGCCGATTGGTTCCCAAGGTCTTTACAGGGCGGCGAAGCAACCGTCGAAAACCGTGATTACGCGCCTCAGACGGCGGGCAGTTCCAGCCGCGCGGCAAGCCCGCCCAGTGGCGAATCCTCGAGCGTGAACCGCCCCCCGTAAAGCGCCGCCAGATCGGCGACGATCGACAGCCCGAGACCCGATCCGGGCACTGTCTCGTCCAGCCTGCGGCCGCGCTGCATCGCCTGCTCGCGTTCGGGTGCCGACAGGCCCGGCCCGTCGTCCTCGATCAGGATCGTCAGCATCGGCCGGCGGGCGTCCTGGGCGGGCGCCAGTGTCACGCGGACCTGCCTCGCCGCCCACTTGCAGGCGGTGTCGATGAGGTTGCCCAGCAGCTCCTCGAAATCCTGGCGCTCGCCGCGAAAGCGCAGGTCGGGAGCGGCGGAAACCTCGATGCGGAGATCCCGGCCGCCATGGATCTTGCGCATGGTGCGCACCAGCGCGTCGACCACCGGCCCGGCTTCCGTCGCCACCCCGATGACCCGACGCTGCGCCGCCATGCGGGCGCGCTCCAGGTGATGCTCGATCTGCTGGCGCATCAGCGCCGCCTGCTCCGCCAGCTTGCCGTCGCCACCGGCGCCGCGCACCTCGTTGGTGATCACGCTCAGCGGCGTCTTCAGCGCGTGCGCCAGGTTGCCGACGTGGGCGCGGGCGCGCTCGACGATATCCCTGTTGGAGGCGATCAACGCGTTGAGCTCAATGGCCAGCGGCGCCAGTTCGCTCGGCAGGTCCTCGTCGATCTGTTCCGCCTCGCCGCGGCGCACGGCGGCGAACGACGCCCTCAGCCGGCTCAGCGGCTTCAGGCCGATGCGCACCTGCAGGAAGATCGCCGCGACAAGCCCGATCCCGAAGATCGTCAGCGTCAGCGCCACCTGCCCGGCGAACTCCGCGGTTTCCTGCGCCAGCGTCGTGGTCTCTCCCGCGACCGCCATGAGCCGGCGGCGGTCGGGACCGAAATCGACCAGCCGCTGGCTGACGCGCACCTCCTCGCCGGCCGGCCCGCGGGCATAGCCGCGCCAGTCGGTTTCCGCCTCTCCGATCGGCGGCAGCACCAGCGCATCGCCCACAAGCGACGGCGATGCGAACAGCACCGCATTCGCCGCATCGGGGTCGCGCACGGTCCAGTACCAGCCCGAAAGCGGCAGCCGGAAGCGCGCCTCGCCCGGCGGATCGGGCTCGGAGCCTTCCGCGTCGGCCACCGACAGCTCGCCGATCAGCGTGGTCATGTAGACGTTGATGCGCTCGTCGAAGGCACGTTCGCTGGCCGCGCGGTAGAGTTCGACCAGGATGAACCCGGCGATCGCCAGCGCGACGACCGACCAGACGGCGGCAACGAGAATCAGTCTGAGCGAAAGCGAGCTACGGCGCATTGCCGGTGCCCGGAGCCGTTCCCGCGCCATTGTCCGAGGCCCCATTGTCCTCGGCGGGCGCGTCGGGATCGTTCAGCCGGTAGCCGAGCCCGCGCACCGTCTCGATCAGCTCGGCGCCGACCTTCTTGCGCAGGCGGCCGACAAAAACCTCGATGGTGTTGGAATCGCGGTCGAAATCCTGGTCGTAAAGATGCTCGGTCAGCTCGGTGCGCGAGACCACACGGTCGCGGTGATGCATCATGTAGGACAGCAGCCGGTATTCATGCGAGGTCAGCTTGACCAGCGTGCCCGCCCGCGTCACCCGGCCGGCGCGGGTGTCCAGTGCCACCTCGCCGCAGGTCATCTCGTTTGACGCATGGCCCGCGGCGCGGCGCAACAGCGCCCGCAGCCGGGCCATCACCTCCTCGATGTGGAAGGGTTTCGCCACATAGTCGTCGGCGCCCGCATCGATGCCGGCCACCTTGTCCGACCAGCGGTCGCGCGCGGTGAGCAGCAGCACCGGCATCGCGCGTCCCTCCGCGCGCCAGGTCTCCAGCACCGTCAGCCCGTCCATCTTCGGCAGGCCGATGTCGAGCACCACCGCGTCATAGGGTTCCGTGTCGCCGAGAAAGTGCCCCTCCTCGCCGTCATGCGCGCTGTCCACCGCGTAACCGGCGTCGCGCAGGGCCTCGACAAGCTGCCGGTTGAGATCCTCATCGTCTTCCACTACGAGCAGCCGCACGCCGATCCCCCTCCGTGATTTCCGTTCAATCCGCTCAGCGCAGCACCGCGCCCGAGCGCGCGTCCACCGTCACCCGCCGCACCTGGCTGCCCGACAGCACCGAAAGCTCGTAGACAAGCCGGCCGCCGCTCTGGCACAGGTCGGCGCGCACGATCTTGCCCTTGATGCCGGCACTGATCGCACCAAGCGGCTTCGCCTGGCCGCTGGCCACCGCCTGCCGCGCCTCGCCGCCCGACAGGCACTGCGCAGCCGCCGGCCCGGCGAGCGAAATCGCCAGCGCCAGTGCGCCCAAACCCTGCCAGAAGCGGCTGCGTGTGATGAGATGTCCCCGTGTCATGCTGCCTTGATAGCGCATTTTCGTTGAACGCGACATGAACGGATTTGGGTGGGTGACACTGCCTCACCCCCTCCCCGCCTTTTTCTCAGCAGAGCGCTGCCAGACGTAGACGCCGAGCACGGACGCACCGAAGCCGAGATAGGTGGTGATATAGCCGCCGGTGAGCCCCAGGGCGTTGACCGGATTGTGGGACCATCCCACCGCATAGGCCAGCACGGCGCCGATCGCGGTATAGACCAGGCCGAACTGGATGCCGAACAGCGGCCGCCAGATCCGCGTCAGCAGCCCCGGCGCCGTCTGTTCGGCGCGCATGGTCTGATTCACCTCGGCCAGCATGGCGGCCAGATCCTCGCGCCGCTCCACGTC
>JBFHII010000180.1:0-6112 GCA_041596535.1 Breoghania sp.
ACGGCGGTGGACGGCGTCCGGATTGACGGCCTGGCCGGATGACATGCGCCGACTTGCGGGGCGCCGCAGGATCCGCGGCGCCCCGATGCGGCTATGCCAGCGTATAGGCGGTCTTCACGGAGGTGTAGAACTCCGCGGCATAGGAGCCTTGCTCGCGCGACCCGTGGCTCGAGCCCTTGCGGCCGCCGAAGGGCACGTGAAAATCGACACCGGCGGTGGGCAGGTTGACCATCACCATCCCGGCGGCGGAATTGCGCTTGAAGTGCGTGGCATGCTTGAGGCTGGTGGTGGCGATGCCCGAGGACAGGCCGAAGTCCGTGTCGTTGGCAACGGCAAGCGCCTCGTCGTAGTCCCCGACCTGGATCACCGAGGCCACGGGACCAAAGATCTCCTCCCGCGAAATGCGCATCTGGTTGTCGGCATGGGTGAACAGCGCAGGCTGCAGATAGAAGCCCGGCGTCTCGCGGTTCAGACGCTCGCCGCCAAACGCCAGCGTGGCGCCTTCCTTGCGGCCGAGATCGATGTAGTCGAGATCCTGCTTCAGCTGGCTGTCATCGACCACGGGGCCGATCTGCGTGGCGCTGTCCAGCGCGTTGCCGACCGTCAGCGCCGCCATTTTGTCGCACAGCGCGGCGACGAAACGGTCGTGAATGCCCCGGGTGACGATGAGGCGCGAGGACGCCGTGCAGCGCTGGCCGGTGGAGAAGAAGGCGCCGTTGAGCGCCGCGTCCACGGCGACGTCGAGATCCGCGTCGTCAAGCACCACGAAGGGGTTCTTGCCGCCCATCTCGAGCTGATATTTTCGGTTGTGCTCGACGGATGCCGCGGCGACGCGCTTGCCGGTTGCAACCGAACCGGTAAACGTGATGGCGTCGACGTCCGGGCTGTCGAGCATGGCCTGGCCGACTACCGAGCCCTTGCCCATCACCAGGTTGAGCACGCCCTTGGGCAACCCCGCGCGGTGCAGGATATCGACGATGGCCCAGGCGCAGCCCGGTACCAGTTCGGCCGGCTTGAACACCACGGTGTTGCCGTAGCACAACGCCGGAGCGATCTTCCACGCCGGGATCGCGATGGGAAAATTCCACGGCGTGATGATGCCGACGACACCGACCGGCTCGCGGGTGATCTCCACGCCGATGTTCGGACGCACGGACGGCAGAACCTGCCCGGCCAGCCGCAAGGTCTCGCCGGCGTAGAAATCGAAAACCTGGGCCGCGCGGACGGTTTCACCGATGCCTTCCGCCAGCGTCTTGCCTTCCTCGCTCGACAACAGGCGGCCCAGTTCCTCCTTGCGCGCCAGGATCTCGTCGGATGCCTTGCGCAGGATCGCATGGCGCTCGAGGATGCCCGAGCGCGCCCACGCCGGCGCCGCCGCCCTGGCGGCCGCGATGGCATTGCGCGCATCATCCGCGCCGGCGCGCGCATAGAGACCGACCACTTCATCCGTGTTGGAGGGATTGATGTTCTCGACGGCCTCGGCGCCGGTCCACTCGCCGTCGATGAGGTTCTGATGAATGGTCATGATGCTGTTACCGCCTTGAATTGAAGAGTGTTTCCAGTCCGGACGCATGCGATGCCACGGGCACTTTTTCGAGAGTTTTCAGCCGCATGCCAACCGGCTTCCGGGTGCCCGGGACAGGCTCTGGCCCGCGAAAACGGCTGGAAGCTTGCCGGGGCGCCGACGATAAATTGCTTTGTCGCGCCGAACAATATCTCGAGCCGAAACGCCTTGCCGCACCGCGCGAAGCTTCACCGGAGATGCGGTTGCGCGCGTCTGGTCACGCCGGCCGGGACCGCCCGGGCTGTGTGCGCCGCGACATCAACTGTCATCAAAAAATGCGTTCAAGTTGAGGGTTTGTTGAGTGCAATTCGCGTCAAATTTGAATGAAATTCGATACCGTTTCGAAACGAAACGGTCAGCGGGCCGGCTGCCGGGCGCACCCGGAAACCGGCCCGCTGAAATGGTTACATCAGCTTGATCAGCGCATCCAGCGAGGCCTTGGCGTCGCCGTAGAGCATGCGGGTGTTGTCCTTGTAGAACAGCGGATTCTCGACACCGGAATATCCGGTGCCCTGTCCCCGCTTGGAGACGATCACCTGACGCGCCTTCCAGCATTCCAGAATCGGCATGCCGGCGATCGGCGAACCGGGGTCGTCCTGGGCCGACGGATTGACGATGTCGTTGGCGCCGATGACGATGGCGACGTCGGTGTCGCCGAAGTCCTCGTTGATCTCGTCCATCTCAAGGACCAGGTCGTAGGGCACCTTGGCCTCGGCCAGCAGCACGTTCATGTGGCCCGGCAGACGGCCCGCCACCGGATGGATGGCGAAGCGCACGGTCTTGCCGGCGGCGCGCAGCTGACGGGTCAGCTCCGAGATCGACCCCTGGGCCTGGGCGACCGCCAGACCGTAGCCGGGGATGACGATGACGCTGTCGGCATCGCGCAGGGTCTGGGCGACCCCGTCGGCATCCATCGCCACCATCTCGCCCTCGATTTCGCCGGCCGTGGAAGCGGCCGCACCGAAACCGCCGAGGATGACGGAGATGAAGTTGCGGTTCATGGCCCGGCACATGATGTAGCTCAGGATGGCACCCGACGAGCCGACCAGCGCGCCGGTGACGATGAGCAGATCATTCGACAGCATGAAGCCCGTGGCCGCCGCCGCCCAGCCGGAATAGCTGTTGAGCATGGAAACCACGACCGGCATGTCGGCGCCGCCGATCGCCATGATCAGATGCGCGCCCAGCACCACGGCCACCGCGCAGATGGCGAGCAGCGTCCACAGCCCGGCCCCGTCGATATAGAGATAACCCAGCACCAGGCAGGCGATCAGCATGGCGATGTTGAGCGTGTGGCGCAGCGGCAGGATCATGGCGCGACCGGAGATCGTGCCCTGCAGCTTGCCGAAGGCGATCAGCGAGCCGGAGAAGGTGACCGCGCCGATGAAGATGCCGAGAAAGATCTCGATCTCGTGGATCAGCAGCTCGGCGCCCTCATAGTGGGTGTAGGGATGAAGATCGCTGTTGATGCCCACCAGAACCGCGGCGAGGCCGACGAAGGAGTGCAGCACCGCGACGAGCTGCGGCATCTGGGTCATCTCGACCCGCTGGGCCACGACGATGCCGATGGCCCCGCCGACCAGCACCGCCGGAATGAGATACTCGAAATGACCGACCTGCGGCGCGAACAGCGTCGCCACGATGGCGATGGTCATGCCGATGATGCCATAGAGATTGCCGCGCACGGCGGTCTCCTGATGGCTCAGGCCGGCGAGCGACAGGATGAACAGGATGCTCGATCCGATGTAGGAGGCTGTGAGAAGTCCCATCACACTAGTCCTTCTTGAACATGGTCAACATGCGGCGGGTGACGAAGAAACCGCCGGCGATGTTGATGGAGGCGATCAGAACCGCGGCTGTCGCCAGCAGCGTGACGAGGATCGACGGTGAGTTGAGCTGCAGCAGCGCACCCACCACGATGATGCCCGAGATGGCATTGGTGACGCTCATCAGCGGCGTGTGCAGCGCCGGCTTGACGCTCCAGACGACCTGGTAGCCGACGAAGCATGCGAGCACGAAGACCGTGAACCGCGCCATGAAGGCGGGCGGCAGATAGGCGCCGATCAGCGCCAGGAACGCCGCGCCGGCGAGGAACACTGCCAGCGTTCCGAAGCCGGATTTCTTCTTCGGCTCGGCGGCCTCATCCGCCTTGGGCTGCGGCTTCGGCTTCTGGGCAATCGCCTTGACCTTGGGCGGGGGTGGCGGCCAGGTGACGTCGCGATCCTTGGCGACCGTTGCGCCGCGGATGACGTCATCCTCCATGTTGATCACCGGCACGCCGTCCTTGTCCGGCGTCAGGTCATCCATCATGTGACGCAGGTTGGTGGCATACAGCGTCGAGGCCTGCGCCGACATGCGGCTGGGGTAGTCGGTGTGGCCGATGACGGTGACACCGCCTTCGGTGACCACGACCTCGCCGGCGACGGTGACGTCACAGTTGCCGCCCTGCTCGGCCGCCAGATCGACGACCACGGAGCCGGGCTTCATCAGCGCGACCATTTCCGCGGGCCAGAGTTTCGGCGCGGGACGGCCGGGGATCAGCGCGGTGGTGATGACGATGTCGACATCGGGCGCCTGTTCGCGGAACAGTTCCATTTCCTTGGCGATGAATTCCGGGCTGGCCGGCTTGG
This sequence comes from Breoghania sp., assembly GCA_041596535.1. Classification (GTDB taxonomy): domain Bacteria; phylum Pseudomonadota; class Alphaproteobacteria; order Rhizobiales; family Stappiaceae; genus Breoghania. Next base: position 4,195 of record JBFHII010000180.1, read on the forward strand.
CGTAGCCGCCCTCGCCCGAGGCATCTTCCTCGAAGTCCAGCATCAGAAAGGACGCGCCCATGGATTCGATCTGCTCGGCAACCTCCGGGCGCACGTCGAAGGCGCGCACGATGGCGCCCAGCGACTGCGCGGTGCCGATCGCCGACAGGCCGGCCACGCCGGCGCCGATGACCAGCACCTTGGCCGGCGGCATCTTGCCCGCGGCCGTGATCTGGCCGGTGAAGAAGCGTCCGAAATGATTGCCCGCCTCGATCACCGCGCGATAGCCGGCGATGTTGGCCATGGAGCTGAGCGCATCCATTTTCTGGGCACGGCTGATGCGCGGCACGGCGTCCATGGCGATGACCGTCGCACCGGTGGCCGCAAGAGAGGCCAGCAGGTCGGGATTGCCCGCCGCGCCGATGAAGCTGATCAGGACCTTGTCGGCGGTCAGATAGGCGACTTCCGTTTCGGACGGCGGCCGCACCTTGAGGATGATGTCGGCCTGCGACCACAGCGTCCGGGCATCGGCGACGACCTCGACCCCGGCCGCCTCGAAGGCGGCGTCCTGGATGTCGGCACCCACACCCGCGCCGGCCTCGATCAGGCATTGATAGCCCAGCTTCTGCAACCGGCTCGCGCTCTCCGGCGTCATCGCGACGCGGCGCTCGCCGGAAAAGGTTTCCTTGGGTATTCCTATTTTCATTGTTTTCTCCTTCCGGCATGGCTTTGCCGCCGCGGGGGCCACACCCCGCGATGACACACCGCGATATTTCTGGGAGACCGGGTTGCGCGACAGGCCGCCCGGTTTCAGGACCCGCTCAGGCACTGGAGCCGGAGCGGGATCCCGGACTTAGGTCTTTGCTGGCTTGAGGATCGAGAAGTCGCACCCCTCATCTGCCTGAAGTACTGATTCGGCATACATGCGATCATAACCACGCCGCTGTTCCGGTGGTACGATTGTCGAGACAAAGGCCGCGCGGCGCTTTTCCAGCTCCGCATCGTCGACCAGCAGGTCGATGGTCTTGTCCTTGACCGACAGCTTGATGCGATCGCCGGTGCGCACCAGTGCCAACGGCCCGCCGATGGCCGCTTCCGGGGCCACATGCAGCACGATGGTGCCGAACGCCGTGCCGGACATGCGCGCATCCGATACGCGGATCATGTCCTTGACGCCCTTGGCGGCGAGCTTCTTTGGGATCGGCAGGTAACCGGCTTCCGGCATGCCCGAGGCACTCTTCGGACCGGCATTCTGCAGCACCATGATGTCGTCCGCGCTGATGTCGAGGTCCGGATCGTCCACCCGTGCCGCGAGATCCGCCAGGCTGTCGAAGACCACCGCGCGGCCTTCCTTCTCGAACAGCGTGACGTCGGCTGCCGAACGCTTGAGGATGGCGCCGCGCGGCGCCAGGTTGCCGTAGAGCGCGACCAGTCCACCCTGCTCTTCCAGCGGCTCCGACGCCTTGGCGATCACCCGGCGGTCGACATAGCCGCCGTCTTCCTCCAGCCGGTCGCCCAGGGTCTGCCCGGTCACCGACTTGCAGTCGAGATGCAGCAGCGGCTTCAGCTCGCGCAGCACGGCGCCAACGCCGCCGGCGAAGAAGAAGTCCTCCATGTAGTGCTGACCGACCGGCTTGAGGTTGACCAGAACCGGGGTCTCGTCGGAGAGCTCGTTGAGCCGCTTCAGCGACACGTTGATGCCGAGCCGTCCGGCGATCGCCGTCAGGTGGACGATGGCGTTGGTCGAGCCACCGATGGCGAGCAGCACCCGCATGGCATTCTCGACGGATTTTTCCGTGATCACCTCGCTGGGCTTGATCGGCGTGTGGATCATCGCCGCCGCTGCCCGGCCCGAGGCTTCTGCCGCGCGCAGGCGGTCCGCATGGACCGCCGGAATGGCGGCGGTTCCGGGCAGCGACATGCCCAGCGTCTCGGCGAT
>JBFHII010000181.1:0-6096 GCA_041596535.1 Breoghania sp.
GCGTGTCCCGGCAAGCGTGGGCAGAGTGCCCCGTCGCCGGAATGTCCGCGATCACTGGCGGCCCCCGTGCCCGCCGCAAGCGTCCGACCTCGGACACGACACGAGTATGTTCATGATTCAGCTTCTTGACCGGGTTTCGGCCGTCCTCGGCATCGCGGCGGCGGTGGCGTATTTCGTTATCGGGCTGATGCTCGGTTACGAGGTTTTCGCCCGTTATCTGTTCACCGCGCCGACTATCTGGGCGGAGGAGCTGTCGCGGCTGCTGCTCGTTTGGGGCACCTTCGTCGCGGCCGCGGTCCTGCTGCACCGGCGCCAGCATATCCGCATCACGATCCTGACCGAGCGCCTGCCGTATCGCGCCCGGCAGGTGCAGGAAATCCTGGCCTTGCTGTTCATCGGCGCCTTTGCCGCGGCCGTGGTCTGGTACGGCACGCCGCTGGCGTTTGATTCCTTTGAGCGTGGCCGCACCACAGGGTCGATGCTCGACATTCCGATCGTATGGATGGAAGCCGCGGTGCCCGTTGGCTGCACGATCCTGTTGCTGCAGGCTCTCGCCGAGGCCGCACGGGTGCTGCTGCATGGCCCGGCGCCGCTTCCCGATCCCGCAGACGTTGCCCATTGAGGACGCGATGACCACAACTTTGATTCTTGCGTCCCTGTTCGGCGTGCTGCTTGCCGGCGTGCCGGTCGCCTTCGCCCTCGGGGGACTGGGCCTGATCCTGCTGCTCGTGGGCGGTTTTTCGCCGCTGATGGCGCCGCAGGGGTTGCTGTCGACGCTCGACAGCTTCGTGCTGATCGCCGTCCCCCTGTTCCTGCTGATGTCCAACGTCCTGCTGAAGGGCGGGGTCGGCCGCGATCTCTTCGCCGCGGTGCAGGCCTGGGTCGGCCATTGGCCCGGCGGACTTGCAGTGGCCACCATCCTGTCATGCGGCCTGTTCGCGGCGATTTCCGGCTCATCGGTCGCCACCGCCGCCACCATCGGCACCGTCGCGATTCCCGAAATGACCGCGCGTGGCTACCCGCGCAAGTTCGTCCTCGGTTTGCTGGCCGCCGGCGGCACGCTCGGTATCCTGATCCCGCCGTCGATCCCGATGATCGTCTATGGCGTGATCACCGAGGAATCGATCATTTCGCTGTTTCTCGCCGGCATCGGTCCCGGCCTGATCCTGATGACGTTCTTCACCGTCTTCGCGATGCTGTACGCGCGGTTTTCCGCCAGCTACGAGCCCAGCCCGAAAGCGGGTTGGGAGGAGCGCATGACCACCCTGCGCCGCGCCATGCCCACCATCCTCCTGGCGGTCGGCGTCATCGCGGGCATCTATGGCGGCGTGTTCACGCCCACCGAGGCCGCGGCTGTCGGCTTTCTTGGCGCGCTCGTGGTGACGGGGCTGGTTCTGCGCACGCTGAGCTGGGCCGGGCTGCGCGAGGCGACGCTTGAAGCGATGACGACGTCCGTCGCGATCCTGCTGATCGTCGCCGGCGCGAAGGTCTTCGGCAAGGCGATCACGCTCTATCGCATCCCCCAGGATATCTCGATGGCGCTGTCCGCCAATGTCGACAGTGCCGGCATGTTCCTTCTGCTGGTCGCCGGCGTGCTGCTGGTCATGGGACTGGTGATGGAATCCCTGTCGATGATGCTGATCATGGTGCCCGTGCTCATCGGTTCCCTCGGCGCGCTCGGGATCGATCCGGTGTGGTTCGGCGTGTTCTTTGTCATCATGGTGGAGTGCGCCCTGATCACCCCGCCGGTGGGACTCAATCTGTATGTGATCCAGGCGGTCGGAAAGGCCGGCATCGGTGAAGTCTCGATGGGCGTCTGGCCCTTCCTGGCGTTGATGCTGGTCACGGCCCTGCTGGTCTTCCTGGTGCCCGACATTGCGCTGTGGATACCATTCAAGATGTAACGCGGCCCGCTGCGCGGGGTGGCGGCATGGCGCCGCCCTCCGGCTAAAACCCCGGGCAGCATGCGCACTTGACCGGACGAAAATGCGAATCCTAAACTGATCCTATTGCACAGGATTTGTTTTTATCGGGGGGTTCGTCATGCGGATATGTTTGGCCGCACTTGCCATGGCGGTTCTGTCTTGCGGGTTCACGGGCGGACCGGCACGCGCGGCGGAGTTGCAGCTTGAGGTGCTTGAGCGGCGGGAAGTGGCACCGCTCGACTTCGAAGGGCTGTATCTCGTCGAGTTTCACTGCGACGACCGTCGCGGCTATCCGCTCAAGGATTTTCTTCGCAGCCTGAACAGCGGCACCCTGGGCGGCATTCTCGGCACGAGAACCAAGGCGGTGACGCATGGCTTTGTCGTCAGCGGCAGTGCCCCGAACGTTGCCCCGGCCAATGATTTCACGCTGGCGGGCGTGGACGGGCCGGTGGTGCCGATGCACGTGTTCTCCTTTTCCGACGGCCCGGGCAACGCCGATACGGTCTTCGACCGGCGGCAGTCATGCGACATGCAGCTCTTCCTGCGTGGTGGCGCCTCGCTCTACATCACCCCGTTCATCCGCCATTCGGTCGACACGGCCCCGCCGGTGCTGGCCAATGCGGTGGCGACCGCCGCAACGGCAATCGGTCCCTTGTTCACGCTGTTCACCGGGGAAGCGCTGCATGCCAGCGTCACGACCCGGGTTACCGAGGTCGGCAATCTGGTCACCACCTACAAGCAGTGGCTGGCACTGTTCACCGGAGATGGAAGCCGGACAAAGCCGCTTGGTCTCTTTGAAGGCAGCATGACGATTCAGACAGGCGCGTCGAACATCTATGTCCGCGTGACACGGGTGAACAGCCTGCTGTTGCACCCGCGAACGAAGTTTCGCGGCGCTTACGAGAGCTTTTTCGACAAGTCGCAAGGGTCGGGCATCACCGCCGGGGATGTTGCGGGAACATGCGAGACGCTCGCCAAGAAGCTGATCGCCTCGGGTCTGCGCGCCAGCTCGGACGTCGCCTATGTTCTCTATAATGAAGTCGTCAAGGTCACCTCCGACAAGAAGAAGATCGTCGAATGTCTCGGCCTGAACCACGCCCGCTCGGCCCTGGAGAATATCGGGCTCTTCATCGGCATTCCGCGGGCGCTGCTGATCGCTCAAGAGGATATCGATGCGCATGCCGAGATGTTGCGCACGCGCCGCGAGGAGGCAGAGGAGGCGGAGCGGGACCGCATCGCCGCGGAACTGCAGCCCGAGATCGACCTTGCGATTCTCAACAATATCCTCGAATTCCGTGAAATCGGCAGGCGCCGGATCGTGACCGGGAGGATCTTCACGGAGGACGAGGCGAGGCTTGCGGAGGTGGCGAAGGACAGGATCGTGCTTCTCGACCGGACGCCCGATGTCCGCATATTTGGTCCCGAGGCGAAATCCGGCCGGCTTGAAACCGGCCCGATGGAGGCGATCGCGAAACTGGCCGATGCTGGCTACACCCGCCTGCAATGCTACGCCCTCACGCGTATTCATGATGACCTGAACCGCCGCTACGACGGTGCAGGGGTGATGATGCTGGCGTTCAAGGCGAGCGACGACGGCAAGCTCTATCGCGACGACGCGGTCGGCCTGCGCATTCTCGTGGAGGATGAGAAAGTCAGCCAGATCCGGGTCAGCGACCTTTTCGTCGACGCCTTCCGCAAGCACGTCACGGGGTGCCCGATCGTCGACCGGCCGCAGCCCGAGGTGTCGGACCGGAAGACGGACGGCCCGGCCCGATCCTGACGCGCCGCCTGATACCGAGCGGTCTGTGCGCGGAGCCGTCATGAGGGCTTGAATGCGCGCGCGCCGTATGCTCTTGCAGGCACCGTCAGGAACTTCGGATTGGATTGATACTCATGGCCGCTTCTCCCGCCGCCCGTCTGCGCGCGCTCCTCGCCGAGCCGAAACTTCGCGTCATGCCCTGCTGCTTTGACGGGCTCTCCGCAAAGCTGGTTGGTGACGCCGGCTTCGACCTCACCTTCATGTCGGGTTTCGCGGTCTCCGCCGCGCGCCTTGGCGCGCCCGATACGGGGCTGATCTCCTACGGCGAGATGGTGGATAGCGCCCGCAACGTTGTCGCCGCCACGTCCATTCCGGTGATCGGCGACGGCGACACCGGCTACGGCAATGCGCTCAACGTCAAGCGTACGGTGAAGGGCTATGCGCAGGCCGGGATGGCGGCGATCATGATCGAGGACCAGGTGGCGCCGAAGCGCTGCGGCCATACCAAGGGCAAACTGGTTGTCGACCGGGTCCAGGCGGTCGACCGCATCAAGGCGGCGGTGGATGCGCGCGAGGAAGGCGGCGACATTCTCATTCTGGCGCGCACCGACGCGCGTCACGGGCACGGGCTGGACGAGGCTCTCGAGCGTGCCGCGGCCTTCAAGGCGGCGGGCGCCGATATCCTGTTCGTGGAGGCACCGAAGTCGGAAGACGAGATGCGCCGCATCTGCCGCGAGGTGCCCGGCGTGCACATGGCGAATATCGTGGAGGGCGGTGAAACACCGGCGCTGCCGCACGCCAGGCTCGAAGAGATCGGCTACCGCATTGCCGCCTATCCGCTGACGCTGCTCTCGGCCGCCACCAGGGCGATGACCGAGGCGCTGTCGGTCATGAAGTCGGGCGGGCATCCCGATCAGTTGCTGCTGCCGTTCGCGGACCTGCGCCGTCACGTGGGCTTTGACGCCTACTACGACGAAGAGCAGCGGTACTCGGACGCCCGCGACTAGAACCGGTTTGCGGCCGGGGTATTCCCCGGCCGCGTCGGCCCTCAGAGATCGCCTTCGCGCCAGCGCACCACGGCGGCGCAGACCAGGCCGAAGATCAGGTGGCCGACGAGCGATGCCCAGGTCAGGGTGATGAAGCCGAGGAACGGCGGCTGACCGGCGAACAGATGCGCCATCACGTAGAGCGCGAACACCCACAGCCCGACGCCGAAGCCCAGACCGACGATCCACCACGGCAGGAACGGGGTGACCACCCGCGCGATCGGCCGGGCGATATACAGATAGCCGATCGGGTAGAAGACGACGCCGACGACGAGGTGGATCACTTCGGCGGCGAACCGGCTCGACAGTCCGAAGACGCCCTGCACGAGCGCCGCCGGTTCCAGCGGTCCGCCGACCCAGAATGGCGTGATGAACCGCGCCCAGATTTCCCATGCGCCGTCGGCGAAGATGCCGGCCAGGATGACGGTGATGAAAGTGGCCGCGGTGAGTGGCGGAAACATCGGCGAGCGTTCATGTGTTGCGGCAGTCGACGGCATGAAAATGACCTCAGGAAACAACTGTGAAAATGCTGGCTACCACATGAGCCTGCCGCTGCGGGCATGCAAATCAAATCGACTTGACGTCGACGTGACGCGTTTGCGCGAGATCTTGCTTTCATGTCGAGGAGCGCCACGAAGGTGGCCGCGCAGCGGGCCTGGAAAGCGGATTTCCGGTGGGGCGAGGCGCTGTCAATCGTGCGCCAGCGCGGGCTCCCGGGCGAGCCAATCCGTGGCGCTTTCGTAGGCCGCGCCCAGGCTCAGCACCTGCGCATCGGCGCGCGGGCGGCCGATGAGCTGGAATCCCATCGGCAGGCCGGTTTTCGAAAAGCCCGCGGGAAGCGCAAGCGCCGGCAGGCCGAGCAGGCTTGCGGGAACCACCACCTCCATCCAGCGGTGATAGGTGTCCATGCTGCGTCCCGCGATCTCGTGCGGCCAGTCGAGGGTCACGTCGAAGGGGAACAGCTGCGCGGAAGGGAGCACCAGGTAGTCGTAGGTCTGAAACAGCTTCGAGACCGCGCGATACCATGCGCTGCGCTCGCTCGAGGCCGTGAAGATGTCGGCGGCCGACAGGGCCTGTCCGTTCTCGATTTCCCAGATGGCTTCGGGCTTGAGCAGGGCGCGTTTTTCCGGGTCGCTGTAGGTCGTGCGCTGGTCGCCTGCCATCAGTGCATGGCGCAGGGTGATCCAGCTCTGCCAGACCCGGTCCATGTTGAAGCCGGTGGATGCGGGCTCGACCGAGCAGCCAAGCCCGGAGAAGGTGCCCAGCGCCGCCTCGCACAGTTCCAGCACGCCCGGCTCGAAAGGCAGGTAGCCGCCAAGGTCGCCGAGCCAGCCGATGCGCAGGCCCCTGGCGTTGCATGGGATGA
>JBFHII010000182.1:0-6069 GCA_041596535.1 Breoghania sp.
CGACACCCCAACATTGAGGTGTCCTTCGAGCAGACGCTCGTGTACGGCACCATGCTTGATCCGTTCTTCAACGCCAACACGCCGCAGGACATGGAGCAGGCGGCCGGATTCGTCGCGGAGGCGCAGGCATGATCAGCGGATCAGGCACACCGGTCTTCGGCGTGACCGGCTGGAAGAATTCCGGCAAGACCACGCTGGTCACCCGGATCGTCGAAGAGCTGACGCGGCGCGGTTACCGCGTCTCGACCATCAAGCATGCGCATCACGCCTTCGACATCGACAAGGAGGGCGCGGATTCCTATCGCCACCGGCAGGCCGGCGCATCGGAAGTGGCCATCGTCTCCGGCCACCGCTGGGCCCTGATGCACGAATTGCGCGGCGAGGACGAACCGGCCCTCTCCGACGTCATCGCCCGGTTGTCGCCCTGCGATATCATCATCATCGAGGGCTACAAGCGCGAGGATCACCCCAAGATCGAGGCGCGGCGTCTTGAAGCGCGCAACCGCGAACCATTGAGCGACAAGGATCCGCATATCGTCGCCATCGCCGCGGACTATCCGCTGGAGGGCGGAGGCCTGCCGGGTTTCTCGCTCGACGACACGCCGGCCATCGCCGACTTCATCATCGACCACACCAGATTGCCGAGGCGCGATGCCGCCGAATAACCCCACCCGCCGCCTGCTCGATGACTGCTTCCTGCACGACAAGCAGCGGCTGAAGCACGCCGAGGCGCTCGACATCCTGCGCACCCGGATCCGTCCCGTGACCGACGCCGAGACGGTACAGCTGGCCGAGGCCGCGGGGCGCATTCTCGCGCAAACCGTCACCGCGCCGCGCGACGTGCCGCTCAACGACAACGCCGCCGTCGACGGATACGCGTTCGGCCACGACTACTACGAGGCGACGGGCGGTTTCTTTCCGGTGGAGGCACGCATCACCGCCGGACATCCCACCGATGCGCCCCTGCTGCCGGGCCGCGCCGCACGGATCTTTACCGGCGGCGTGATGCCGGAAGGCGCCGACACCATCGCCATGCAGGAAGACTGCGAGGATCACGAACAGGACGGCGAGGCCTTCGTGATCATTCCGCCGGGTCTCAGGAAGGGCGCCAATCGCCGTCGCGCCGGCGAGGACCTGGCGTCCGGAACGGTGTTGCTCGAAGCCGGCACACGGCTGCGGCCACAGGATATTGCCGCCATCGCGTCGGTTGGTCTGGCGGAGGTTTTCGTCTCGCGGCGCCTGCGCGTGGCGCTTCTGTCCACCGGCGACGAGATCGTGCGGCCCGGCGCGGAACTGCAATCCGGCCAGGTCTACGATTCCAATCATTATCTGCTGCGCGCCCTGCTCGACACGGTGGGCGTGGAGATTACCGATCTTGGCGTGCTCAACGACGATTTCGGCACCATCCGCACGGCGCTCGAACGCGCAGCGGCAACCCACGACGTGATCATGACCACGGGAGGCGCCAGCCGCGGCGAAGAGGACCATCTCGTCACCGCGCTGGACGACCTCGGGTCACGGCACATGTGGCAATTGGCCATCAAGCCCGGACGGCCGATGAATTTCGGCCAGATCGGCGACTGCGTCCAGCTTGGCCTGCCGGGCAATCCGGTGGCCGTGATGGTGTGTTTCCTGCTCTATGCCCGTCCCACCCTGCTGGCGCTCGCCGGCGCACCGTGGAGCGAGCCTGTGCGCTTCCAGGTGCCCGCGGATTTCGAGATCGCAACGAAGAAGCCCGACCGGCGCGAGTTTTTGCGCGACATCCTGACGACCGATGCCGAGGGCCGGCTCAGCGTGGACAAGTTCTCCCGCGACGGTTCCGGCCTCATCACCGGCCTGCGCGAAGCGGACGGGCTGATCGAGATCGCCGAAGAGGTCACCGGGGTGGAGAAAGGCGCGCTCGTTTCGTTCATTCCGTTCAGCGAGATGGGCCTTCCGCCACGCTGAGGCGCCCGCACGATTGCCGCGTCAGCCCGCAAGCGGGCGCATACGCCGTGCGCAACTGCCCAAAATTGACCCCTTGATCAAAAAACATACGGATCCGCAGCCCATGCCCTTGGGTAAGATGGTTGCGTGCGCCGAAAAATTAGTGGGAATATGCAGGCTGAGACGGGAGACGCACAACGCGCCCCTGACCATTCGCGGTGCCAATGAGCACGGCGAATACCGGGTATGACAAGAAACAGAGGGTCTTCACATGGGTTTCATCAAACAGATGACCGCCGTTGCCGCGGTCTCGATCATCAGCCTCGCCGCCCTGCAGGGCGCACAGGCCGCCGACAAGATCCGTATCGGCACGGAAGGCGCCTACCCCCCGTTCAACAACCTGACCTCTGACGGACAGCTCGTTGGCTTCGACATCGACATCGCGAAGGCGCTGTGCGAGGAAATGAAGGCCGAATGCGAGTTCGTCACCCAGGATTGGGACGGCATGATCCCTGCGCTGATCGCCAACAAGTTCGACGCCGTGATCGCCTCCATGTCGATCACCGAAGAGCGGCTGCAGAAAGTCGACTTCACCAACAAGTACTACAACACGCCCCCGGCAATTGCCGTTCCGAAGGACTCCGAAATCGCCGGCGTGACCCCCGCCGATCTCGACGGCGTGGCGCTCGGCGCGCAGTCCTCGACGACGCATTCCAACTACGCCGAAGCGAAATTCCCCGACGCCGATATCAAGCTCTATCCGACCGCAGACGAGTACAAGCTCGACATCATCAACGGCCGCCTCGGCGCGGTGATCGATGACGTGGTCGTGCTCAGCGAATGGATCGACAGCGCAGACGGCGCTTGCTGCAAGATCCTCGACACGCTGACGCCGGATCCGGTGATCAACGGCGAAGGCGCCGGGATCGCCATCCGCAAGGGGTCAGATGAGTTGAAAGCGAAGTTCAACGCCGCGATCGACGCGATCCGCGCGAACGGAAAGTACAAGGAAATCAACGACAAGTACTTCAAGTTCGACGTCTACGGCAGCTAACGCGCGTTGCGGCACCGGCCTGGACCGTCAGGCCTGCGCTGCCCCGGATCACCGCTCAGGACGACCGGTGCACGGCGGTAAATCCCGCCGTGCACGCAAGCTGCGCGCGATATCAACGGACCGGATTTGATGGATCAGATTATCACGCTGCTGTCCTTTGGCGCGGACGGCTGGGGCGACGAGATTGCCTGGGGGCTGCTTGTCACCGTCACCCTGGCACTGGCAACCCTGCCGTTCGGGCTGGCGCTCGGGTTCTTCCTGGCGCTGGCCAAGGAATCCAGCGAACCGTCCATGCGCGTCGCCGCCAATATCTACACGACGATCTTCCGCGGACTGCCTGAACTCCTCACACTGTTCATCGTCTACTACGGCGCACAGATCCTGCTGCAGCTCGTGATCCAGCTGTTCACCGACAGCTATGTGGAGATCAACAGCTTCATTGCCGGCATCGTGGCGCTCACCTTCGTGTTCTCCTCCTACGCCGCCGAGGTCTTCCAGTCGGCCTTCAAAGGCATTCCCGCGGGCCAGTACGAAGGCGGCCATGCGCTCGGCCTCTCCCGCGTCCAGACCATGCGGCTGGTCATCGTGCCGCAACTGATCCGTCTCGCCCTGCCGGGCCTCTCCAACCTGTGGCTGATCCTGCTCAAGGACACCGCGCTGGTCTCGATCATCGGCCTGTCCGACATTCTCCGGCAGGCCGGCATCGCGGCGAAGGTCACCAAGGAAGCATTCCTGTTCTACGGTTTCGCCTGCCTGCTCTATCTGGTGTTGTCGATCCTCTCCTCCTACGGAATCTCCTCGATCCAGCGCTGGACACGGCGCGGGGAGGCGAGCCGATGAGCGATACGGCCCTATCCGCCACGACGCGTGAAGAACACGCGCCGCCCCCGCCCGTCGTCCGCTGGAACCGGACGCGGGTTGCCGGCTACCTGCTGCTGGCGTTCTGGAGCGTCGTGGCCATCGGCCTGATCTGGTTCCTGGTCGACAGCTACAGCCCCGAATTCGTTTCCCGCTACGGGCCGAAGTTCATCTCGGGCTTCATCGTCACCATCGAACTGGTGGTCGTGTCGATTACCGCCGGAGCCATCATCTCGCTGCCGATCGCCTTCGCGCGCATGTCGAAGAACCCGGTCATCGGCGCGCTCGCCTATGCCTATGTCTATTTCTTCCGTGGCACGCCGCTGATCGCGCAGACGTTCCTCGTCTACTACGGCGCGGGATCCTTTCGCGAGTTCTTCGAGGATCTCAACCTGTGGTGGTTCTTCCGGGACGCCTGGTATTGCGCCATTTTCACCTTCTCGCTGAACACCGCCGCCTACCAGGCCGAAATCCTGCGCGGCGCCATCGAGAACGTGCCGCGCGGCCAGGTCGAGGCCGGCCAGTCCATGGGGCTGCCGCGATGGGTGATCTTCTGGCGGATCGTCCTGCCGCAGGCACTGATCGTCGCGTTGCGGCCCTACGGCAACGAGATCATCCTGATGATCAAGGGCTCGGCCATCGCCTCGGTCATCACGGTCTACGACCTGATGGGCGAGACCAAGCGGGCGTTCTCGCGCACCTACGATTTCCAGACCTACCTCTGGGCCGCCGTCATGTACCTGGTGATCGTGGAAGCCCTCCGGCGGCTGTGGGACAAGCTCGATGCCCGCCTCACCCGGCATCTGCAGCGACGGGACTAGGTCATGCACATGCGGCCTCGTGCCTCCTGTGCATGACGCGGCGCCCCCTTTGAGACAGCCCGTATCGTGCCTATGGTACGGCGATCGAGCGGCATGCCGCTCCCGCTATCCCTTTTGCATCGGAATTCGCCATGAGCGCTGAAACACATCACGTCGCCACCCTGCTCGCCCATGCCAACGGAAAGCCCGATCCGGCAACCGGCGCCGTGGTGCCTGGCATTGCGCCAGCCACCACCTTTGCCCGCGATGCAGACTATGCGCTCACCAGCCCGGACCATCTTTATGCGCGCGACGACAACGACCTGTTTCGGCAGACCGAAAGCCTGATCGCCAAGCTGGAGAACGCCGCCGCGACCCGGCTGTTCGCGTCAGGCATGGCTGCCATTTCGGCGATCTTCCGCACCGTGCCGCCTGGCGCGGCCGTGGTGCTGCAATCGGGCATCTATTGGGGAACAACGGCGTGGGCGCGCAAGTTCTGCAAGCGCCAGGGCATCGCCCTGGTGGAGGCGGACGCCACCGACGGTACCCGTTTCTGCGAGATCCTGGCCGAGACGAACCCCGATCTTGTGTTCATCGAGACGCCGGCCAACCCCGGCCTGGGCGTGACCGACATCTCCCTTGTCGCCAGCGCCGCCCACGAGGCCGGCGCGGTGCTGGCGGTGGATGCGACGGCGGCAACGCCGCTGCTGTGCAAACCGCTCGATTTCGGTGCGGATCTGGTCGTCCACTCAGCCACCAAGGCGATGAACGGCCACTCGGACCTGCTCGCGGGCGTAGTGTCGACGGGCAACGAGGATGACACGCACTGGCAGCTCATCGCCGAGGACCGGCATGACACGGGCGCGGTGCTCGGCTCGTTCGAGTGCTGGCTGCTGCTGCGCGGACTGCGCACCCTGGCGCTGCGCGTGGAACGGATGAGCGCCAACGCGCAGGCGATCGCGGAGTATCTGGAAGGCCATCCGGCCGTTGAGCGCGTGCTCTATCCCGGCCTTGCCAGCCATCCCGGCCACGCGATCGCCAAGGCGCAGATGAGCGGCGGCTTCGGGTCGCTGCTGTCGTTCCTGGTCAAGGGTGACGAAGGCGATGCGCTTGCCGTCGCCGGCCGGCTGCAGCTGATCCTCCGGGCGACCTCACTGGGCGGTGTCGAGAGCCTCGTCGAGCACCGCTACACGATCGAAGGCGATGCGACGGGTGTCGCCCGGAACCTGTTGCGGCTTTCGGTCGGAATCGAGCACCCGGATGACCTGATCGCCGATCTCCGACAGGCACTCGACGGCTGACCCCTTTGCCGCATCGGTATTATTCATGCCTACGCACACAATAGCGCGCCGGCCAGCGGCGCGATCGACGCCTTGCGCACCTTTCCGGAACAAGCGCTTTTCCCGCTTGCCGACTGACAAACCAGCCGCA
>JBFHII010000183.1:0-6058 GCA_041596535.1 Breoghania sp.
GCCTTCACCGCCTTCAGATCGACCGGACACAGGAAATGCGGCGTGTCGCCAGTGCCCGGCACCGCGGTTCCGCCGGTGTTGTCGAGCAAGGCCTCGACAGAACCGATGCGCGTGGCGGCCGCGCGCGCGCCCCGCACCGCCGATGCGCCGTCCGAATTGATCACGTCCGTCATGGTCGGGAACCGGCGCGACAGGTCAAAAACACCGTCATCCGTGAGCAGAACGACACTCGGCCCGCCGTTGTCTCCCGGGACAAAGGCCCGCCCCACCAGCGTCCCCGCCAATCCGTCCTCGGGCAATGCATGCCGCAGATCCATGCGCGTCGTCCCCCTCGTTGACACCGGATGCCCGGCGGCTTTCCCATCAACCAGGCTTCGCCCGGATTACAGCACAATCCGCTCCGCCGCACGATCCCGCAGCACGGTCCCGCAACCGCGTGGACGCAAGTGGGCGCCCCCTGCCCATCGCATGATCCCGGTGCGCGCAAAGCGGCCGCCTCGCGACAGGTGTGAGAAAAAACACATTGAATTCAAGGGGTTTTCCAGACGCCTGAACCCGCTTACCTTGCGTAAGCTTACGATCTGAGATAAGCTTGGATGATCGTGACGTTGCGCTGCCGCCTCATTTTTCGAGATCGCTGCCGTCGATCGGTTTTTCAGTCGCAGGGTTCGGGTGACCCGCGGATTTTCAGTTCCAGACATAGTGAAGCCACGACAATGCAGGGCTTTGATTTTCAGAAGATCCGCACCCTACTGGTGGGACCGGACGACGATACGGATCGACCGCAGTTCGTCGCGCCGGTCGCCGATGACGATCCCGGTGGGGACGACGCCCTGATTCTTGCGGAACTGGCGCATACCCTGAGCAAGCCCCAGGCTCCGACCGACCCCGGTCCCGACCGCTCCCACATCGCCAAAATCCATCGCGCCCTGGCGGAATCCATCGAGCGGCAGCAATATGCGCCACCCGGCACGGCGCAAGACCAACCCCCGGGCAGTGACGACGACAAGCCCTATCTGTTCGGCCTGGCACTGTCCGGGGGCGGCGTCCGCTCCGCGGTGTTTTCGCTGGGGGTCATGCAGCGGCTGGCGCGCGACGGCGTCCTGCGCCATGTCGACTACCTGTCCACGGTTTCCGGCGGCGGCTATATCGGATCCGCCGTGTCGTGGTGGCTCAGCCGCGAGTGCAAGGGGCCCGGCACCTTCGGCCTCGATCGCGACAGCTTTCCCTACGGGACCGGTTCGCCCGCGGATCCGTCGCAAACGACCGACGTCCTGACCTATCTGCGCCAGAACGGCAATTACCTGGTCCCCGGCGCGGGCATTACCCTGTTCTCCGGCCTGGCGATCGTGTTGCGCGCGATACTGCTCAACCTGCTTGTGTGGATCCCGATCCTCGCGTTTGCCTTCGCAACCATCCACTATTTCGACGCTCTGCTGGACAGGGTCTATGACGGCGAATACCTCAACCTGCTGATGGCCCAGGTGGTGAACGCGTTGCTGGGCGAAGGGGTCGTCGATACCCGGCATATTCCCGGCATCTACGCGGTGACCTTCGTCATCGCCGCCATCGGGCTGGCACTGTTCTTCATTTCGTCGGTCACATTCTCGCTGTTGTCATGGATGGCGTTCGATCCGTCCACCTCCGAGCGGCACAGGCAACGCGCGCACGAGCCGACCGACCAGTCCGCAGATATGCCGGCACTGGTCCGCGAGGCACGGTTCCTGGCGGTTGCCGCCATTCTCACCGTGATGTTTTCAGTGGTGGTTCTTGGCTACGGCTTCCTCGACGCCGTCGCGAGCCGGCCGCAGGCGGCAATTGCCGGGGGCATCCAGCACTATTGGGTTGCCTTCGTGCTGTTCCTGCTGGGCAACCTGGTGGTGCTGTTCCTGCTGAGCAGCCGCAAGAAGGTCTCGCCCGTCAGCCGGCTCCGCTACTCCACTGTTCTGTTCGGCTTCCTGGCCCTGTGGCTCGGCAACTGGGGTTTTGCGCGGGCCGCGCTCGATCCGGATCGCAGCACGGCGATGGCGGAGATCCTGTCCCGGGTTTCTCTGGGGTTCGAGATCATCGCCCTGATCGGCGGCGTGGCGATGGTCGTCTACTGGCTGGCGCTGGCCATCGAATACACCTGGCGCGACAGTTCGATTTCATTGCGCTACAGCGGCCGCAGACGCTTCGAGCGCGTTTACGGGCTGTGGTTTCCGATCATCATCGCCTTGCTGATCGTCGCCAGCATTCCAGTCAGCGTGGCCTGGATGGGCGATGCGCTCGGCGGCGGCGAAGGCGCTCTCAGTGTCGTCGCCGGCGCGGGCACGGCGCTGTGGGGGCATTTCAAGGCGCGCAGCAAGACGGCGCCGGGGCAGAGCACGACGCTCATCCTGGTGATCGGCTCCATTTTGCTGCTCTACGGGGTGCTGCTGCTGTCCTACAGACTGGCGATGCAGTCCGCCGGCAGCCAGTACGACATGGTGATGCTGGCGGGGCTGGCGGCCTTTTCGGCAATCATCGGCTGGTTCGTCAACATCAACTACATCTCGATCCATCGCTACTATCGCGACAGGCTGATGGAAGCCTTCCTGCCAGACTATGTCACCGCGCGATACAACACCCGCAAGCCGGCGGGACTTGCCGACGAGTTTCACCTCAAGGACGTGGGCAGAGGCTCCTGTGCGGGGCCGTATCACCTGATCAACACCAATGTGGTGCTGGTGAATTCCCGCAACCGGAAGTTTGCGTTGCGCGGCGGCGACAATTTCATCCTGTCGCCGCTTTATTGCGGCTCTGCCGCCACCGGCTGGCAGCCGACCCGGGATTTCATCCAGGGCGGCATGACGCTCGCCACTGCGATGGCGATTTCCGGGGCGGCGGCCAATCCGCGTGCCGGCGTCGGCGGACAGGGCATCACGCGCAATCAGTTCGTCTCTCTGGCGATGACCTTTCTCAACCTGCGGCTGGGCTATTATGTGCGCGCGCCCGGACGAACCCGGCCCGAACGCGTGCGCCCCAACCACTTCGTGCCCGGCGGCTCCTACGTGCTCCCGGGGCTCGGCTACACGGAACACTCCTCCTTCCAGGAGCTCAGCGACGGCGGTCACTTCGAGAACCTGGCGCTCTATGAACTCGTGCGGCGGCGCTGCGGTCTGATCATCATCTGCGACGGCGGCCAGGACACCAAAGCCTCCTATTCCGACTTTGTTACGGCGCTGCAGCGCATCGGCCAGGACTTCGGCACCACCGTCTCCTTCGACGTGACGGTGCGCGGCGTGCAATCGGATCCGAAAAACCTGATCCCGCGCGCCCGGACCGACCGCTATCCCAAGGACGCGGAGTACTCGGATCACGGCTATTTCGTCGCCACGGTGGACTACGGGCCGCAGAGAGGCCGGGGTCCCTGGCCGCGAAAGGGCGTGGTCATCTACATGAAGACCGCGATGATCGATGCGCTGGACATGCAGGCCAAGGGCTACAAGGGCGCGCACCCGGATTTCCCGGACGAGACCACCGCAGACCAGTTCTTCAGCGAGCCGCAATTCGAGGCCTATCGCTCGGTCGGCTACGCGATCGCCGAACAGATGGTCGACGACCTCGATCTGGCATCTACCTTCGCCAATGGCATCCGGCCGTCGCTCGGCAAGCTGCGCGCGTTCCCCAGGGATCCGCGCCCGGGTGCAGCGGATGTCACGGGCGCTTCCGCCCCCGGTGCAGCGCGCCCGGACGCGGGAAGTGCCGCCAGGCCAAAGAAATCGAAAGGACGGAGGCAAGAGCAATGACCCTCGCCCGCCTGCTTTCCCTCGCCATCATCGCCGTCATCGCAATTCTGGTCGGCCCGCTCGTCATCGGGGCGATTACCGCGCCGAAAAGCGGCGAGGTGCAGGACGAGGCGATGCTGGCCGGTCGGACGCCGGACAGCCTGTCCGGTTCTGACAGCGACTATCTTAAGGACATGGACCATGGCTGGGACAAGCAGCGGGTGTTCGCCGAGTTTGCCGCCGCCCTGGAACTGGAGCCGCGCGAGCTCGACCGGATGTTCACCCGCGACGCCGTCTGGAAAGCCTACAATCGCGGCCGCAACAACTGGGTCGTCTGGAGCGGCGGCAACGACCGGCTGTGGGACTATCTCGCCAACCACACCTACGGTGCCTTCGATCTTCTGAAGATCATCTCCAGCCACGAGTCCACGCGCTACTGCGCCAACGCGGCGCCGGTATACGATTACGAAGGCAGGCCGCCGGCCGGCGCGCCCGTCAGGCCGCTCTACGGCTCGGACGGATCGCAGCCCGCGGTCAACGCGCCCTACCCGCCCGGCTATCTGCTCTACGAGGACGACGTCTGCGAGGGCGAGGACCGCCGGTTCTTTCGGGTCGCCCGCGAGAACCGCTGGAAGTATTTCGGGCTGGTGAATGAGCCGTGCTTCCGCCAGCCGAAGGGCCCCAATCCCAAGCGCTTCGGCCTCTGGCTGGACATCCGCGAATATGGCCCCGACTGCCCCGACGATCCGTTTGCGAACGAGAAAGACTATCCGGGGGTGAAGATCGGCGCGCGCGGCGACGGGGTGCTGCCGGTGGGCTCCTACTACGGCGAACCGACGGGCATTGTCGGACTGCGGCTTTTTCCCAACCCCGATTTCGACGAGGAAGCGCGCGCCCGTTGGGATCCCGTACGCTACTACGAGGATCCCGGCTATTATCTCGACAAGAAGCTGGTGCGCCCCTACCGGGTCGGCATGTCCTGCGGCTTCTGTCACGTCGGACCCAATCCGGTCAATCCGCCGCCGGATCCTGAAAATCCGGAATGGCAGCACATCACCTCCAACCCCGGCGCGCAATACGCATGGATAGACCGGGTGTTCTCGTGGAACCCGAAGGGCCGGCACGAGAATTTCATCTATCAGATCGCGCACACATGGCTGCCCGGGACGCTGGATACCTCGCTGGTGTCCTCGGACAACATCAACAATCCGCGCACGATGAACGCCGTCTACAGCCTGGCGGCGCGCATGCAGATGGCCAAATCGGCACGCGAGAAGCTCGCGGGTGGCGAACTGGGCAACAAGCAGCTCAACGATTTCGAGCAGACCCGCGTGCTGTCGGCCTTCTTCGAGCCGCCCGACACGGTGCTGACACCGCATGTGCTCAAGGACGGCGCGGATTCCGTCGGCGTGCTGGGCGCCCTCAACCGGGTCTACGTCAACATCGGCCTGTTCAGCGAAGAGTGGCTATTGCACTTCAAGCCGCTGCTGGGCGGACGCATCACGCCGTTCGAGATCGAGGTGGCGGAGAAGAATTCCGCGTACTGGAACGCGAACGTGCTGCAGACGCCGGACCTGGCGCTGTTCTTCCTGGCCAGTGCGCGGCCCGACAAGCTGGCGGATGTGCCCGGCGGCGACGCCTACCTGGGCACGGACGACACCCAACTGGAGACCGGCAAGCGCGTCTTCGCCGAGAATTGCGCCGGCTGCCATTCCTCCAAACAGCCGCCAAACCTGTGCGAACGGGGGGCGGACTGCACGCCGGGCTCGATCCGCGCCGGCTCCGAAGCCTACAAGGACTGGATGCGCGCGGAGGTGCAGAAGGCCGACTTCCTGGACAACAACTTCCTGTCGACCGACCGCCGGATCCCGGTGACGGTGCTCAAGACCAACGCCTGCAGCCCGCTGGCCACCAACGGGATCGCCGGCGATATCTGGGACAATTTCACCTCCACCACCTACAAGCAGCTTCCGGCGGTGGGCGAGATCACCGTGCATAATCCGGTCACGGGCGAGGAACGGCCGTATGACATGCCGGGGGGCGGACGCGGCTACACGCGTCCGGCGTCGCTCATCAGCCTGTGGTCGAGCGCGCCCTATCTGCTGAACAACTCGGTCGGCGATTTCTATGGCGAACCGTCGCTGGCGGCCCGCATGGCGTCGTTCAACGATTCCATCCAGAAGATGCTGTGGCCGGAGAAACGCCGTGTCGACGAGAGGCTCGGCGACAAGGTGCCGGGCTACATCCAGCGCACGACGACGCGCAGCTATCTGCGGGTGCCCGCCACCTACCTGCCCGACCCGGTCGCC
>JBFHII010000184.1:0-6056 GCA_041596535.1 Breoghania sp.
AGACCTGCTTGTGGCGCGAGGCACCGGCGTCGATGTGCCGGTCGAAGGCCGCTTTGGCCTGTTCGGAAAACCGCGTGTCGATGGGCCCCGGCACGATCAGCGACACATGCACGCCGGTGCCGCGCAGTTCCAGCCGCAGGGTGTCGGTGAGGCCCTCGAGCGCGAATTTCGAGGCGATATAGGCGCCGCGGTATTTCAGCGCCACCAGGCCCAGCACCGAGGAGCATTGCACGATGCGCCCCTGGCCCTGCGCTAGCAGGGCCGGCAGCAGCCGGCGGGTGAGATCGTGCCAGCCGAACACATTGGTCTCGAACTGCACTCTCAGCGCCTCCGTCGGCAGATCCTCGACGGCGCCGGGCTGGCCGTAGGCGCCGTTGTTGAACAGCGCGAAGAGCTTTCCGTCCGTGGCGCCGAGCACGGCGTTGGCCGTGGCCTCGATGGAGCCGGGATCGGTGTAGTCCAGCCGCAGCGCCTCGAATCCTTCACCGGCCAGCATGGCGAGATCGGCGTCGGTGCGGGCGGTGGCAAAAACCCGCCAGCCGCGCGCCTTCAGCATGCGCGCCGAGGCCAGTCCGATGCCCGAGGAGCAGCCGGTAATGAGGATCGCGCGGCCGCTCAAAGGGCCTCTCCCGCCAGCAGCCGCGGGATCTCGCCCGACAGGCCCGCCGCCTCGCGGATGAACACCTTTTTCAGGCCCGGCAGCCTGTCGACAAGACCGAGGCCGAAGTCGCGCGCCGCCCGCAGCGCGTCGTTGTCGTTGGAAAACAGCCGGTTGAGCACGTCCGTGACGACGCCCACCTGGAAGGTGTCGAACCGCCGCCAGCGCTCGTAGCGCTCCAGCACATCGAGCGTGCCGATGTCCTGGCCGAGCCGGCGGGCGGTGATGATGACCTCGGCCAGCGCCGCGGCATCGCGGAAGCCGAGGTTCAGCCCCTGGCCGGAAATCGGGTGGATGCCGTGTGCCGCATCGCCGGCGAGCGCGAAGCGGGGCCTGACGAAGCTGCGCGCCAGCGTGAGACCGAGCGGGTAGGCATGGCGGGGCCCCGCGAGCTTCAGCGCGCCCAGGTGATGGCCGAAGCGGCGCTCCAGTTCCATCTCGAAGGTGAAATCGTCGCCCTTGACCAGCGTGTCGGCGACGGCGCGCTTTTCCGTCCACACCAGCGACGAGCGGTTGCCCGCAAGCGGCAGGATGGCGAACGGACCGGAGGGCAGGAAATGCTCCTCGGCGCGGCCCTCGTGCGGGCGCTCGTGCTCGACGGTGCAGACGATGCCGGCCTGATCATACGACCAGTTGACCGTGCGGATGCCGGCCAGATCGCGCAGCCGCGAGCGCACGCCATCGGCGGCCACCAGCAGCGCGGCCTGGCGCGTCCCCCCGGCATCCAGCGTGATGGACACGCCCGCGTCGCGCACCTCGAAATCGCTGACCGTGTCGGGGGCGATCAGCTCGACGCCGGCCTCATCCGCCCGGTCGTGCAGCGCGCCGACCATGTTGGCATTGGGCACCATGTAGGCGAAGGGTTCGCCCTCGTCGACCTGGCCGGAAAAGGTGAGGAAGACCGGCCGCGCCACATCGCGCACGCGGCTGTCGGTGATGATCATCTCGTTGATCGGCTGGGCGTGCGGGACAAGCTCCGGCCAGACGCCCAGGGTCGAGAGCATGCGCTCGGCGGCGGCCGCGATGGCCGAGCAGCGCAGGTCCTTTTCGATGGCGGCGCGCGGGCGCAGGTCGACGACGGCGACCTTGATGTCCGGGTCCGCCTGTTTCAGGGCGAGCGCCAGCGACAGCCCGACATAACCGCCGCCGGCCACCAGCACGTCGAGATCCGTGTCACCGCTCATCGCGCATTTTCCTTCATACCGAGCCCTGGCTTTCGTGCCGGGCTGACGTTTGGTCACGTCTTGACAGGTTTCCATATCCGCGCGCAGCTATCGCCTGACATGCGTTTCGCCCGCAACCGGAACTGGATCGTCCCATGCCGACAGCCATCGAGAATCTCCTTTCGATACTCGATCTTGAGCCGCTCGAACACAACCTGTTCCGCGGCATGAGCCCGCAGGTCGGCTGGCAGCGGGTGTTCGGCGGCCAGGTGATCGGCCAGGCGCTGGTCGCCGCCTCGCGCACCGTGGAGGATTCGCGCCAGGTGCATTCGCTGCACGGCTACTTCATGCGCCCCGGCGATCCGGCCGTGCCGATCATCTACGAGGTCGACCGCATCCGCGACGGCCGTTCGTTCACGACGCGCCGGGTGGTGGCGATCCAGCACGGCAAGGCGATCTTTTCCATGTCCGCGTCGTTCCAGGTGCCCGAGGAGGGGCTGGAGCACCAGATCACCATGCCCGACGTGCCGGGTCCCGATGAGTTGCCGAGCGAAGCCGAACTGAAGGAAAAATTTCTCGCCGTGGCGCCCGAGCCGGTGCGCCGCTACTGGGAGCGCGAACGGCCGATCGAGATGCGCCCGGTCGATTTGCGGCATTATTTCTCGCGCGACATGCTCGAGCCGGTGCAGCACGTCTGGGTGCGGGCGACCGGCGCGCTGCCCGCCGATGCGCGCATTCATCAGTGCGTGCTCGCCTACGCCTCGGACATGACGCTGCTGGACACCTCGCTGTTCGCGCATGGACGTTCGGTGTTCAGCAAGGACATGCAATGCGCCAGCCTTGACCACGCGATGTGGTTCCACCGGCCGTTCAAGGCCGACGAATGGCTGCTCTATGCCACCGACAGCCCCTCGGCATCGGGCTCGCGCGGCTTCAATCGCGGCATGCTGTATGATCGCGAGGGCCATCTGGTGGCGTCGGTCGCGCAGGAAGGCCTGATCCGGCTGCGCGAGCGGGCGGGCGCGGAATAGCATCCGCGCCGTGAGCCCGTGACGTCGTTCCGGTTCTGGCTAGTTCTGGTTCTGGCGAACGTTGGCGAGATAGTCGATCGTGAACAGCTTCGCGTTGGTGGGCTTGCCGATCTCCACGTTGTAGATGGCCACCGAAGTGTCCAGTCCTTGCGCGTCGGTGACGGTCCACTGCTTCAGCTCGCGGGTGTTGGCGTCGAAGATCAGCGTCAGCTTGCCCTGCACGAAGGTGGTGTCCTCGGTGATCGTCACGGTGACGAGATCGGGTTCCACGGAAACATTGGTGACGTTGGCGTCGCTGGTCAGGTTGATCCGCTCGGCGAGAAGAAAGCGCAGCGGCGTCTTGCTGAGCGGCCAGATATCCTGGGTCTGCAGCTTGCGGTCCTTGACGGAAACGGACTTGCCGTCGGCGATGATGTCGACGCGCGCGGGCGGCAGATAGTGGAAGCGGATGCGGCCGGGACGGGCGAGGAAGAATTTCCCTTCCGCGCGTTCGCCGTTGGGGCCGAACTGCACGAAATCCCCCTGCATGGTGCGGATGCCGGAGAAATACTGGCTGATGTCGGACAGGGTCGCGCGCTGCTCGGAGGTCAGCGCGGCGTGTGCGGGGCCGGCGTCGACCATTGGCAGGCCGGTGGCTGCAAGTGCTGCGAGCAGCGCGATCGTGCGCAGGCCTTTCAGGGCAGGGGCTGTCCAGTGCGACATGCGAAGTCTCCAGTGGCTTGAGATCGAACGGTTCGCGCGAACCTGATTTCGTCCCATGAATGTCGGTGCCGCAGCTAGCAGGCCGCTGTGGCAAAGATGCGGCGGACGGAGAGGAATCCTGTCCGCCGCCCCGTTGGTCAATGCTTTCGGTGGCCGATTCGTTTCATCCTCAGATGGTCTCATCCTCGCCCGGCACAAGGATCTCGCGCTTGCCGGCGTGGTTGGCGGCGCTGATGAGGCCTTCCTGCTCCATGCGCTCGATCAGCGAGGCGGCGCGATTGTAGCCGACCGACAGGCGGCGCTGGATGTAGCTGGTCGAGGCCTTGCGGTCGCGCAGCACGATCGCCACCGCCTTGTCGTAGAGATCGTTGCCCTCGTCGCCCGAGCCGCCGCCCGACAGCGCATCATAGGGGCTGTCGCCGCCTTCGCCGTCGTCCTCGGTGATCTGCTCGAGATACTGCGGCGTGCCCTGATCCTTCAGGTGGGCGACGATTTCCTCGACCTCGCCGTCCGAGACGAAGGGACCGTGCACGCGCTGGATGCGGCCGCCGCCGGCCATGTACAGCATGTCGCCCATGCCCAGCAGCTGCTCGGCGCCCTGCTCGCCCAGGATCGTGCGGCTGTCGATCTTGGAGGTCACCTGGAAGGAGATGCGGGTGGGGAAGTTGGCCTTGATGGTGCCGGTGATGACGTCGACGGAGGGACGCTGCGTCGCCATGATGATGTGGATGCCGGCGGCACGGGCCATCTGCGCCAGGCGCTGGATGGCGCCCTCGATGTCCTTGCCCGCGACCATCATCAGATCGGCCATCTCGTCGACGATGACCACGATGTAGGGCATCGGATCGAGCGACAGCTCCTCTTCCTCGAAGATCGCCTCGCCGGTGTCGCGGTCGAAACCGGTCTGCACGGTGCGGCGGATGGTTTCGCCCTTCTTGGCGGCCTGCGCCACGCGGGTGTTGAAGCCGTCGATGTTGCGCACGCCGAGCTTCGACATGTTCTTGTAGCGCGTCTCCATCTCGCGCACGGTCCACTTCAGCGCCACCACCGCCTTCTTGGGGTCGGTCACCACCGGCGTCAGCAGGTGCGGGATGCCGTCGTAGACGGAAAGCTCGAGCATCTTCGGATCGATCATGATCAGCTTGCACTGCTCCGGCGTGTGCCGGTACAGCAGCGACAGGATCAGGGTGTTGATGGCCACCGACTTGCCCGAACCCGTCGTGCCGGCCACCAGCAGATGCGGCATGCGCGCCAGATCGGCGAGAACCGGCTCGCCGCCGATGTTCTTGCCCAGCGCCAGGGTCAGCTTGCCCTTGGACTTCTCGAAGTCCTGGGCCGCGATCAGTTCCTGAAGAAAAACGGTTTCGCGGCGCTGGTTGGGCAGCTCGATGCCGATGGCGTTCTTGCCGGGGATGACGGCAACGCGGGCGGAGATGGCGCTCATGGATCGGGCGATGTCGTCGGCCAGGCCGATGACGCGCGACGACTTGATGCCCGGCGCGGGCTCCAGCTCGTAGAGCGTGACCACGGGGCCGGGGCGCACGTTGATGATCTCGCCGCGCACGCCGAAATCCTCCAGGACGCCTTCGAGCAGGCGGGCGTTCTGTTCGAGCGCATCGGCGGAAACCACCTGGTTGCGCGAGGGCGCCTTGGGCTCGGTGAGCAGCATCAGCGGCGGCAGCTCGTAATCGTTGCTGGCCAGCAGCGAGGGCTGGGCCTCGCGGATCACCCGCTTGCCCGGCTTCAGGCGCGGCGCGGGCGGGGTGATGCGGGCGCTGGATTCCTCGGTCACGCGGCGCGGCGCGGGGCCGGCCGGCTGGTCGTCGAAATCATCGTCGTCGTAGGGATCGTCGTACGGGTCGGCGGCGGGAACGCGGGAGGCCTGGACGCGCGGCGCGGCGGGTTCCTCGCGAAAATGCCCGCCGAGGCCGTCATCATCCGAGGCCAGCAGCTTTTCCGCGATCATCCGGCGCAGCGACCGGCGCTTGCGCGGCGGCTCGTCGTCGTCGAAATCCGGTTCGTCATCATAGGCGTCGTGGACAGGGGCGGTCCGCCGCGGGGCGTGGCGAGACGACCGCCGGCCGGCAACCCGGCGCAGAAGCGCGCCGCTCATGTAGCCCCAGTGGGCGAAGGCGCCGGCGATGGCGGCGAAACGGCCGCCATCCTCGTCGTCTTCATCGTCGATATCGAAGTCGTCCTCGGCGTAGAGCGGCTCGGAGACATTGCGGGCGAAGTCCTCCGAGCCCTTGCGCCGCGCGAACCAGCCCGCGGCATGCAGCATCAGGGCGAGGGCGGGCACGCCGAACAGCAGGCAGCCGATCAGCATCTGCAGGCCGGCGGGAAGCGACGCGGTGACCAGTGCGGGGATATGCGCCAGCAGATCACCGACGACGCCGCCCAGGCTGGTGGGCAGCGGCCAGGAGGCCGGAGCCGGGACGTCCGCAACGGCGCCGGCGGCCAACAGGGTGCCCAGCAGCCATGTGCCCAGACGCTTGCGCGCGA
>JBFHII010000185.1:0-6055 GCA_041596535.1 Breoghania sp.
CTGAAGCGCCAGGCGCGCCAGGCGAGCCGCTACCGCAACCTCTCCGCCGATATCCGTCAGGCCGAGGCGACCATCCTGTTCCTGCGCTGGCAGGAGGCTCAAGGCGCCATGGCCCAGGCGGAGACGCAGCTGGCCGAGGCGCTGTCGCAGGTCAACCAGGTAGCCTCCGCCCAGGCACAGACCGCTAAGGACCAGGCGGTCGCGGCCCACCAGGTGCCGCAGTTGCGCGATGCGGCGGCGCGGGCCGGTGCGGTGCTGCAGCGGCTGGTGCTGGCACGCAACGAACTGGACGCCGAGGACCGCCGCATCCGCGAGCGGCTGCGC
This sequence comes from Breoghania sp., assembly GCA_041596535.1. GTDB lineage: Bacteria > Pseudomonadota > Alphaproteobacteria > Rhizobiales > Stappiaceae > Breoghania. The sequence goes on from JBFHII010000185.1 coordinate 325, forward strand.
GACCTGGAACAGCGCCGCAACCAGCTTGCGCAGGACCTGGAGCGCGAGGAGCGCATGGGCGCGGAGAACGGCGAACTGCTGGCCGCGCTCGATGTCGAGGAAGCGCAACTCAATCAGGAAAACGAAAGCGTTCAGGCGCGCACCGAGGAAATCGAGGCGAAGCTGGAGGAGGCGCAGGGACGCCTGGCCGACAGCGAGGCACGTCTGGCGGAAAAGACCGAGGAGAATGCCGCGCTTGCGGCCCAGCGCTCGCAGCTTCAGCGCACCGTCGGCGAGCTCGAAGGCCGCGTTGCGCGCTTCAAGCAGCAGGCGGGCGAGATCGTGCGCGAGCTGGAAGCGGTGCGCGAGCGCATCTCCGGCGCCCATGACGTGGACGAAAGGCGCGCCGGTCTCGAGGCGATGGAAGAAGCGCTCGCCATGACCGAGGAGCGGGTGGATGCGGCGGAGGCCGCGACCCGCAGCGCCCGCGAGGTCGAACAGGCCGCGCGCGAGCCGCTGACCGAAGCCGAACGCCGGCTGAGCGGGCTGCAGAGCGAGGCCAAGGCGCTGCGCGGCATCCTGGACGTGGCGACCGGTGGCCAGTGGCCGCCGGCGGTCGACAGCGTGTCGGTCGCGACCGGCTACGAGGCGGCGCTGGGCGCGGCGTTCGGCGAGGATCTGGACGCACCCCTGAGCGCCGAGGCGCCGGTGCACTGGGGGCAGGCGAGTGCCGAGACGGACGATCCGGCGCTGCCCGAGGGCGTCGAGGCACTGGCCGATCATGTCGATGCGCCGCCCGCCTTGCGCCGCCGGTTGCGCCAGATCGGCCTGGTGCAGCGCGCCGACGGTCCGCGGCTGCAGGCGCTGCTGAAACCCGGACAGAGGATCGTGGCGCGCGAGGGCGATCTGTGGCGCTGGGACGGCTTTACCGTGGCCGCCGAGGCGCCGACGCCCGCCGCCCAGCGGCTGGCACAGCGCAACAGGCTGCTCGAGATCGAGGATCGCATCCAGGCGATGGCCGGCGAGGTTGAGGACTGCCGCGTGGCCCTGGAGAATGCCCAGGCCGCGGTGCGCGCGGCGTCGGAGGCCGAGCAGGCGACCCGGGGCGAGGTGCGCGAGGCGCAGCGCCGCGTCGCCGATGCGCGCAACGCGCTGGCGGAGGCGGAGCGCGCGGTGGCCCAGCTGATTGCCCGCCAGGGCGCCCTGGAAGACAGCCAGCAGCGCATCATGCCGGAGCTCGAGGACGCCGGCGAGGCGCTGGCCGAGGCGCGTGCCGCGCTCGAGGAGATCCCCGATGCGTCCGGCCTGGAGGACGCCATCGCCCGCATGCGCGGTGTGGTGGCCGAGGAGCGCGCCGCGGTGTCGGAAATCCGCGCCACCCGCGACGGGTTGTCGCGCGAACACGAGATGCGCCAGCGCCGGATCGAGTCGATCGGCCGCGAGCGCAAGAGCTGGATCGAACGCGCCGCCAATGCGGAACGTCACCTGAGCGTGCTGCGCGAACGCCAGCAGGAAGCGGCGGAGGAAATCGCCACGCTGCAGGAAGCGCCCGGGGACATCGAGGAAAAGCGCCGCGCGCTGATCGGCGAGATCGCCAGGGCGGAAGACGCACGCGCGGAGGCCGACGATGCGCTGGCGACCGCCGAGAACCTGCTGCGCGACGCCGACCGTGCCGCCAAGGACGCGCTGGAAGGCCTGTCCGCGGCGCGCGAGGGCAAGGTGCGCGCCGAGGAGCGCGCCGAGGCCGCCAAGGCCCGCATGGCCGACGTCGAGGCGCGCATCGACGAGGCGCTGGAAGTGCCGCCCGGTGCACTGCGCGAGATCGCCGGGCTGAAGGAAGGCGCGCCGCTGCCGGATATCGATTCCAGCGAGCGGCGGCTGGAACGCTATCGTGCCGAGCGCGAACGGCTGGGCGGGGTCAACCTGCGCGCCGAGGACGAGATGACGGAGGTCTCCGAGCAGCGCGACGCGCTGATCACCGACCGCGACGACCTGATCGAGGCCATCCGCCGCCTGCGCACCGGCATCGCCAATCTCAACCGCGAGGCGCGCGAGCGGCTGCTGGCCTCCTTCGAGGTGGTCAACGAGCATTTCCAGCGGCTGTTCACCCACCTCTTCGGCGGCGGCATGGCCGAACTGCAGCTGGTGGATTCGGATGATCCGCTGGAGGCGGGGCTTGAAATCGTCGCCCGGCCCCCGGGCAAGAAGCCGCAGACCATGACGCTGCTGTCCGGCGGCGAGCAGGCGCTGACCGCCATGGCGCTGATCTTCGCGGTGTTCCTGACCAACCCGGCGCCGATCTGCGTGCTCGACGAGGTCGACGCGCCGCTCGACGACGCCAATGTCGAGCGCTACTGCGACCTGCTCGATGAAATGGCCAAGCTGACCGACACGCGCTTCGTCGTGATCACCCACAATCCGATCACCATGGCGCGGATGAACCGGCTGTATGGCGTCACCATGGCCGAACGCGGCGTTTCGCAGCTCGTCTCCGTCGATCTGGACGTCGCCGAACGGATCCTCGACGCGGTATAGGCCGGGGCTTTTTCCGCGCCCGCGGGAACGCCGTTTCTATCCACAAGTCTCTTGCTGCGATGCGCGGCGAATCCGCGCCGCCATTCCAAGGTCGCATGGACATGCCCCGCAAAGCGTGGCATAACCTGCTGCGGCTGATCTTGGTGCGGATGATTTCTGTTTAGTTTCAATAACTTAATAGTGGTCTGAGGCTTCTTGACACCAGCCGGGGCGGCCACTATGGTGCGCCCGACTTTCGGGGCGTTGAACGTTTCCCGGTTTTCCGGCGTTGACGGTGTGACGGCGCATGGCGCATGAACACGGTTGTGTTGGCCGGAAAACACGAGGAACGCGCATGGATCCGAAAGACATCCTGTCCGAGCGGCGGGAACAGCTGAACCGGTCTCTGGATGAGCGCCGCCGCGCCGACGAGGAAGTCGAGCGGAAAAAGGCGCGCACCAGTGATGCCCAGGGGTTCGCCCAGGCGATGCGTCTGTCGACGGAGTTCATCGCCGGCGTTCTGGTGGGCGGCGGTATCGGCTGGTTCGCCGACCAGTTTTTGGGCACATCGCCGTGGGGGCTGATCGTGTTCCTTCTTCTGGGCTTTGTTGCCGGCGTCTTGAATGTGTTGCGTTCAGCGGGCTTGATGGCTGAACACAAGATTCGGAACGCCGACAAGGGGCATGCGGACGGGACTGCTGACGACGCTGATGACACTCGGCGCGACGAAGACTGACACACCGCGCCTCGGCGCATCATAACGAGCCAGCACAAGGGGCTGACCCGGTGGCGAACGATCCGATTCATCAGTTTCAGATCAGCACGATTTTCCCGGTGGAAATCGGCGGTCTCGACTTCTCCTTCACCAATTCGTCCCTGTTCATGGTGGCGACGGTTGCCGTGAGCACGCTGTTTCTCGTCCTGGCGACGAGCGGACGCGGTCTCGTGCCGACCCGCTGGCAGTCGGTCGCGGAGATGAGCTACGAGTTCGTCGCCAGCACGCTGCGAAGTTCGGCGGGCAGCGAGGGGATGCGGTTCTTCCCCTTCGTGTTCTCGCTGTTCATGTTCGTTCTGATGGCCAATCTCATCGGCATGTTCCCGTATTTCTTCACGGTGACCAGCCATCTGATCGTGACCTTCGCGCTGGCCATGGCGGTGATCCTGACCGTGGTGATCTACGGCATCGGCAAGCACGGCTTCGGCTTCTTCAAACTGTTCGTTCCGGAAGGCGTTCCCGCCATTCTGGTTCCGCTGGTGACGCTGATCGAGGTGATTTCCTTCCTCTCGCGTCCGATCAGCCTCTCTGTTCGTCTCTTCGCCAACATGCTTGCCGGACACATCACGCTGAAGGTGTTCGCCGGCTTCGTGGTGAGCTTGGGCGGAATGGGTGCCCTCGGCATCGGCGGTGCGATCCTGCCGCTGGCCATGACCCTGGGCCTCACGGCACTGGAGTTCCTCGTTGCGTTCCTGCAGGCCTACGTCTTCACGGTCCTGACCTGCATGTATCTCAACGATGCGCTGCATCCGGGCCACTAGGAACACCGTATCGCCGGCCACTCGGCTGATTTCACAAACACGTCAATCGATCGAACGATCTACCAAGGAGTAATCGTCATGGAAGCAGAAGCAGCAAAGTACATCGGTGCTGGTATCGCATGCCTCGGCATGGGCGGCGCGGGCATTGGCCTGGGCAACATCTTCGGCAGCTATCTGGCGGGCGCGCTGCGCAACCCGTCCGCAGCCGACGGCCAGTTCGGCCGCCTGATCTTCGGCTTCGCCGTGACCGAAGCTCTCGGCATCTTCTCGCTGCTCGTCGCACTTCTCCTGCTGTTCGCGGTCTAATCGCAAACAGTCAATTGACGCGACACCGGTGGCGGCGCCTCCGGGCGCCGTCCGCCTTGTCCCGGATCGGGGCGGGGCGGCGTGCCCGGATCGCGCAGGCCCGCGGGGCTCGTGACGGGATCTGATGCCCGCGCGAGCCTGAATTCGGGTTTGAACCATCAGGTATCTGGAGGCGTATATGGCGGCTGAGACCCATAACACCGAAATTCAGGTGCCGCATGGCGGCGAGCACGCCCAGGGTGCCTTTCCGCCGTTCGACGCCACGACCTTTCCCTCGCAGCTTCTGTGGCTGGCGATCACCTTCGGCCTGTTCTACTACCTGATGGCCAAGATGGTCCTGCCGCGCATCGGCGGCATTCTGGAGGACCGGCGCGACCGGATCGCCGGAGATCTTGCCGAAGCCGAGCGTCTGAAGCACGAGACGGATGCGGCGATTGCGGCCTACGAGCAGGCTCTGGCCGAAGCGCGCAAGAAGGCGCACGGCATTGCCCAGACGAACCGCGACAAGCTTGCCGCGGAAGTGGCCGCCAAACGCACCGCCGCGGAAACCGATCTCGCGGGCAAGCTGAGCGAAGCCGAGGAGCGGATCACCACGATCAAGACCGCGGCGCTTGCCCAGGTCGGTGAAATCGCAACCGAGACCACCTCGGCGCTGGTCGAGGCACTGCTCGGCAAGGCCCCGACGAAGGCTGACACGGCCAAGGCCGTCAAAGCCAGCATGAACTGAGGACGCACGTCATGGACGCGACATTCTTCGCTCTTGTTGCACTCATCCTGTTCTTCGGCGTGATCGTCTGGGCCAAGGTGCCGGGCAAGATCACCGGAGCGCTCGACGGGCGCGCCGACGCGATCAAGAACGAGCTCGACGAAGCCCGCCGGCTGCGCGAGGAAGCGCAGTCGCTGCTGGCCGACTATCAGCGCAAGCGTCAGGAAGCCGAAGGCGAGGCGGAAGCGATCATCGCGGAAGCCAAGCGCGAGGCCGAGATCCTGACGGCGGAAACCAACAGTGCGCTCGAAGAGATGATCGCGCGCCGCACCAAGGCCGCTGAATCGAAGATCGCCCAGGCCGAAAGCCAGGCGATCGCCGAAGTCCGCGCCCGTGCCGCCGACGTTGCCGTCTCCGCCGCCGAGAAGATCCTCGTGGCCAAGGTGACCGACGCCGCCGCCGACACGCTGATTGCCGATGGCATCAAGCAGGTCAAGGGCGCGCTGAACTGATATCAGCCGCTGTTCGCCTGTGAACAGCGGCCGCATCCTTGAAACTTCGGGCGGGAAAACGCGATGTATTACCTCGTTTATGTCAGTCAGGCCCGTAAGCCCATGGACGAGGCCGCGCTCGAAGACATCCTCAAGGAGAGCCGGGAGCGCAACAGCGGGCAGGACATCACGGGGCTGC
>JBFHII010000186.1:0-6055 GCA_041596535.1 Breoghania sp.
GATGATGGAGCGGCGCTACGAGTCCTACACACGCTACGTGGTGAAGCCGTTCTTCCGCGACCACTTTGCCCGCATCGACCGGCAGATTGTGCTCGTCGATACGCTCGCCGCGCTCAACGCGGGTCCCGCCGCGATCGTCGATCTGGAAGCCGCGCTCGAGGGCATCCTCACCTGTTTCAGGCCCGGCAAAAACACCTGGCTGTCGTCCATTCTGGCCCGTCGAACGGACCGCATCCTGTTCGCCGCCACGAAGGCCGACCACCTGCATCATCGCGACCACGACCGGCTTGAAGCGATCCTTCGCCGGCTCGTGGGGCAGGCCATCGATCGGGCCGAATTTGCGGGCGCAGAGGTCGACGTGGTGGCCATGGCCGCGATCCGCGCGACCCGGGAGGCGCAGGTGGAACAGGGCGGAGAGACCCTGCCGGCGATCCTGGGCACACCGCTTGCCGGAGAGAAGATCAACGGTGAAGCCTTCGATGGAAGGTCGGAAATCGCTATGTTTCCCGGTGACTTACCTGACCTTCCTGAATCAATATACAAATCAGACACTGCTAATAATACGGATGAAGTTGCTGAAGTTGAATCACAACATGAAGCGGTTGAATCACATTCTCAGGCAGGCTTGCGGTTCCTGCGCTTCCAACCGCCGAAACTGGAGCGCACGCCCGGCGGGCGCCCGCTGTCGCTGCCGCACATCCGCCTCGACCGCGCCCTGCAGTTCCTGATTGGAGACCGGCTCGCATGACCTCCCCGAAGCAATCGTCCGGCCGGACATCCGCGAGCGACACCGACCCGCAACGCCGGCGCACGCCGCGGGCGTTCCGTCTGGATGCCAGCGATGTCATCCTCCAGGACACCCGCGCCGACGACACGTTCGCGCCCCGGGCGACCGCGCGGATCGTGCCGGAACCCGAGGAGCCGGCGAGCCGTCCGCTCGCGCCTGTCCGCCGCAAGCGGCGCACGGCCTGGGGACGCGTTCTTGCGACCGCCCTTGGCGGGCTTGTGGCGCTCGCCATCGGTCTCGCCATCGACGGTCTCATCCGCGATCTGTTCGCGCGAAACGACTGGCTCGGCTGGACCGGACTGGCCCTCGCCGGGCTCGCCGCCGTCGCCCTTGTGGCGCTCGTCTTGCGCGAGGTGTTCGGCATCATGCGGCTCAAGCGGATCGACAGCATTCGCGACCGCCTGGCGGCAGCGGCCGAGGCGGATGACGCGCAAGCCGCGAAGCCTGCGCTCAGCGAACTGACGGCGCTCTACGAAGGTCGACCGGAGACCGCCCAGGGACGTACGGCGATGCGCCAACACATGCGCGAGATCATCGACGGGCGCGATCTCGTGATCCTGACCGAGCGCACGCTGCTGGCGCCGCTCGACGCACAGGCCCGCCGCCTCGTGGCCGATGCCGCCAAACGTGTTTCCGTGGTCACCGCGATCAGCCCGCGCGCGTTGATCGATCTTGCCTACGTGGCCATCGAGAACATGCGCACGATCCGCCGCATCTCCGACCTGTACGGCGGACGGCCCGGGACCATCGGCTTCCTGCGGCTGGCCCGCAACGTCTTGGGGCATCTTGCGGTCACCGGCGGCATGGCGGCAGGCGACAGTCTCGCGCAACAGGTGCTCGGCCACGGCCTGGCGGCGCGACTGTCGGCACGCCTTGGCGAGGGCGTCATCAACGGCCTGCTGACCGCCCGCATCGGCGCCGCCGCCATCGACGTCTGTCGCCCCGCCCCGTTTGTCGGCACCAAACCGCCGCGGATGACAGACTTCATCGGAGAACTGACCAGCGCCGTGGAAAAGGCCGAAGGCAGTCGCGAGACCCAATCCCGCTGACCGGATGGCGTGGCCGGGCAGGTCAATGCCCACGATCAGTCCGGCGATCTCGAGACAACGCTTTCAGGAACCGGCAACGTTTGACGCACAGCGGCGCGGGCACCCCGTCGATGCCGCGCGATCTACCCTTGACGAAACGCCGATCGCAACCGACCCTTCGCAGCCATCAAGGGGCCGCCCATGTTCATCACCTTCTTCACCGACCTGAAAGCCGCCGGACTGCCCGTGTCGCTGCGCGAGTATCTCACCTTGATGCAGGCACTCGAGGCGGATCTGGCGCAGAAGCGGGTGGAGGATTTCTATTATCTCGCGCGGCTCACGCTGGTGAAGGACGAGAGCAACCTGGACAAGTTCGACCGGGTGTTCGGCCACACGTTCCGGGGCCTTGACCTGATGAGCGACGCAGTCGAGCAGGCGGCGATTCCGGAAGAATGGCTGCGCAAGCTGGCCGAAAAACATCTCTCCGAAGAGGAAAAGGCACAGATCGAGGCGCTGGGTGGCTGGGACAAGCTGATGGAGACGCTGAAGAAGCGTCTCGAGGAGCAGAAGGAGCGCCACCAGGGCGGCAGCAAGTGGATCGGAACGGCCGGGACCTCTCCGTTCGGCGCCTATGGCTACAACCCCGAGGGCATCCGCATCGGCCAGCACGAAAGCCGGCACCGCCGGGCGGTCAAGGTCTGGGACAAGCGCGACTTCAAGGATCTCGACGGCACCGTCGAACTTGGCACCCGCAACATCAAGGTGGCGCTGAAGCGGTTGCGCAAGTTCGCGCGGGCGGGCGCGGCCGACGAACTCGATCTCGACAACACCATCAAGGCCACCGCGCACCAGGGCTGGCTCGACGTCAAGATGCGGCCCGAGCGGCGCAACGCCGTCAAGGTGCTGCTATTCTTCGATATTGGCGGCTCGATGGATGACCACATCCGCGTCTGCGAGGAGCTGTTTTCAGCCGCGCGCGGCGAATTCAAGATCATGGAATATTTCTACTTCCACAATTGTCCGTATGAATTCGTCTGGAAGGACAACGCGCGGCGCCATTCCGAACGCATCCCGACCTGGGACGTGCTGCACACCTACCCGTCCGACTACAAGCTCATCCTTGTCGGCGATGCGGCCATGAGCCCCTACGAGATCGCCTATCCCGGCGGCTCGGTGGAGCACTGGAACGAGGAGCCGGGTGCTGCCTGGATGACCCGGCTCACGCAGACCTTCGAGCACGCCGTCTGGCTCAATCCATCGCCCGAGTCCCACTGGGACTACACCCAGTCCACCCAGATGATCCGCCAGTTGATGGACGACCGCATGTATCCGCTGACCCTGGAAGGCCTGGATTCAGCGATGAAGGAACTGGTGCGGTAGTTCCGGTGGCGCGACCGCCTACTCCCTGACCACCAGCACCGAACAGTCGGCATGACGGACGATGTTGGCGGCATTGGAGCCGATCAGATAGGTAGCGAGGCCGGGATGGTGCGAGCTGATCACGATCAAGTCCGCCTGAAACGCCGTCGCCGCCTCCAGCACCTCATGATAGACGCCGCCGGAGCGCACCTCGCAGGAGACCTTGTCGCCCGGCAGGCCAAGGTCCCGGGCGATACCCTCAAGTCGCGCGCGTGTGTCACCAAGCGCCTTTTCATCAAAGTCCGGCGGCAGGAACTCCGACACGTAGCCTTGCACGAACGGCATGACGGACACGAGGCGAAGCACCGCGCCGTGGTCCTTGGACAGCTGCACCGCCTTGGCGAGCGCCGGCTTGGCGAAGTCCGTCTCGGCAGGATCGACGGCGACCAGAATCTTCTTGTACATAATTCGTCCCTCCTAAGTTCGGGTATCACCATCGGTCATTCCCCGGACGGCCGCGTTGAGCAATGTCAAACCCGCCACCGGCCGGCAGTCCTTGTCCGAGCACGCCGATCCATCGCCTCCCCCAGATACAATCAGCCGGTGTCGGCGAAATAGCGCCCCGGCGTGGTGCCGAAAGCCTTTCGGAACATCGCGATAAAGGCACTTGGCCCCTCGTAACCCAACGCGTCGGAAATCTCGCCGACGGCCCGGCCCTGCGCCAGCCATTCGACCGCTTTCATGAGTCGCGCCTGCTTGCGCCAGGCCCGAAACGAAACATGCGTTTCCGCGGCAAAATGTCGTTCGAACGACCGCTGCGACAGGGCCGCGCGTGCCGCGATATCGGCGACGGTATCGGCGCAAGACGGATCAGCAACAATTCCCGCGGTGGCCTTCCGCAACCGCTCCGATTGCGGCATCGGCAGATGCAGCGGCGTCGCGGGCTCGGCCGCAAGCTGATCGACGATAACCGCGGCCAGGCGTGCCGCGGGGCCATCTTCATCATAGTCGCGGGGATAGGCCATGAAGGCCAGCGCCAGTTCCCGCAACAAGGGCGACAGGCGGATCACCGCCGGCTGCCCGGGCAGATGCCCGACCAGATCGGGGCGGAAGTACAAGTAGCGCACCGTCGTGCGCTGGTGATAGGAGCAGGTGTGGTGTGTGCGCGGCGGCATCCACAGCGCCCTTTCGGGAGGAACCACAAAACTGCCGCTCCGCGTCTCCACCGTGACCGATCCAGAAACAATATGAAAAAGCTGCGCCTGCGGATGACTGTGGCGGGAATCGATCGAGCCTTTTTCCTGGGTTCCGGCATATGCGATCACCGGCGCCTCCACGGCGCCGCGGGTGGAGGTGAAAACATCGGGATGGAGCATTTCGGACCGCCTGACGCCTTTGGCAAGTGGGAAACATTCTTTGACGAAATAACGATAACACGCACTGGCGGATCGGCGCTATAGGACGGCTTGTCTGCTTCGTCCATTGCGGATGCGCGACCATTGCCCCTCGACGCCCGTAACGCTCGAACGGCCAAGACCTATTCCAATCGCTCCGACAGGCCTCTCATGACGCTTCACAACTCCACCACGTCCCCGGCCGCAATGCCGGGTCAACCGACCGGTTGGCGCACCCCCGCCGTGATGCTGATGATCATGGCGGGCGCGATGCAGTTGTCTTTCGCGGCCTGGTGGAACCTGATGAACAATTTCGCCGTGCACGAACTGGCCTTTACCGGCCGTGAGATCGGCATTCAGCAGACCATCCGCGAGATCCCGGGCTTCCTGTCGTTCGCCGCCATCTATCTGCTCCTGGTCATGCGCGAGCAGACCCTGGCACTCCTGTCGCTCGCGCTGCTGGGTGTCGGCGTGGCGGTCACCGGCTATTTTCCTTCGGAGTACGGGTTCTATGCGACCACGCTTCTGATGTCGGTGGGCTTCCACTACTACGAGACCATGAGCCAGTCGTTGTCGCTGCAGTGGCTGCCCAAGGCCACGGCGGCGGCCACAATGGGCAAGATCATCTCCGTTGGTGCGATGGCGCAGCTCATCGCCTTCGGCGTCATTTTCCTGGCCTGGAAGACCTACGACCTGTCGTTCGCACTGGTGTTCGCGATCGCAGGAGCGCTGTCATTGGTCGTGGTCGCATTTCTGGTCATCGCCTTCCCGCATTTTCGCGAGACGGTGCCACAGCACAAGAAGCTGATTCTGAAGAAGCGCTACTGGCTCTACTATGCGCTGACGTTCATGGCCGGCGCACGCCGCCAGATCTTCATCGTGTTTGCCGGCTTCCTGATGGTCGAGCGCTTCGGCTACCACGTGCACGAGGTCGCCGCACTTTTCCTCGTCAACGGCGTGTTCAACATGCTGCTGGCGCCGACGATCGGCTCCCTGATCGTGCGCTTCGGCGAACGCAGGGCCCTGACGCTGGAATACATCGGGCTGATCGGCATCTTCACCGCCTACGCCTTCGTCACCAACGCCTATGTCGCCGGCGCGCTCTATGTGCTCGATCATGCGTTCTTCGCGATCGCCATCGCCATGAAGACCTATTTCCAGAAGATCGCCGATCCGGCGGACATCGCGCCGACAGCCGGCGTCGCCTTCACCATCAACCACATCGCCGCGGTGGTCATCCCGGTGAGTTTCGGCTTCCTATGGCTGGTCTCGCCGGCTGCCGTGTTCATGGCCGGTGCCGTCATGGCCTGCGCCAGCCTCGGACTTGCCCGGCTGATCCCGCTTGATCCGGATATCGGCCGCGAAACCACCTGGGAACGCGCCAACTACAGGCCGATTGCCGCGGAATAACGACGCCCTACTCGTGCCGCAAGGCCTCGATCGGATCAAGGCGCGCGGCCTGACGCGCCGGAAAATAGCCAAAAATC
>JBFHII010000187.1:0-6015 GCA_041596535.1 Breoghania sp.
ACCCCCACGCCATGCTCATGGAACAACCGGTAGAGAATCCGTTCGGCCGCCATGTCCGGATCGGTCAGTTCCACATCCTTGACGGTGGCGACCAGCGCCTCGGCCTCAACCCAGGCGTCGTCCGCATTCGCGTCGTCCAGTTCCACACCGTCGGGCAGGTCTCCGGGATGCAGGTCCGGAAGCCGCATGCGTTCCTCGGAGTCGGGCAGAAACTGCACGATCACGCCACCGGCACGCCAGGAATGATGCGGCGTCTCGCCGGGCCGCCGGGCCAGCATCTCGCCGACGGCGAGACGGACGCGGGTCGGGATCTGTTCGGAACGGGCGAAATACTCGTGCGCGACATCCTCGAGCGATCCGCCTTCAAGCGCGACGAGGCCCTGATAGCGGCTGGTGTTCTCGCCCTGGTCGACGGTCATCGCAAGATGTCCCTTGCCGAGCAGTTCGGCCGGCGCCGTGCGGTCTTCGGCGATCGCCTTCTCAACGGCAGCCGCATCGAACTGCGCGCAGGCGCGCATGCGGTCCGGAGTCTCGAAGTCCACCACCAGCATCGACACAGGCCCGTCGCTCTGCGTCTGCAGGATGAAGCGCCCGTCGAATTTCAGCGATGTCCCCAGCAGAACGGTCAGCACGATGGCCTCGCCGAGCAGGCGCGACACCGGCTCGGGGTAATCGTGACGGTCGAGGATCGTGTCAAGCGCCGGTCCGAGATAGACCACGCGGCCGCGCACATCCAGCGGCTCGACCGCGAACGGCAAAACCGCGTCGTCGCCGGCCAGCGCCGGGGGCGCCGCCTTCATGTTGTTCATCATGCCTCCGATAAGGCTCCCAGGCACCACGCCAGGATGCCCTTCTGGGCGTGAAGCCGGTTTTCCGCCTCATCGAATACCACCGACTGCGGGCCATCCATCACGCTGGCTGTTACTTCCTCACCCCGGTGGGCGGGCAGACAATGCATGAATATGGCATCGGATTTCGCTTTTTCCATGATCCGGTCGTCGACACGGTAGGGCGCGAGCATGTTGTGACGCGCCACATTCTCCTCGTCGCCCATGGACACCCAGCAATCGGTGACCACGCAATCGGCGCCCTCCGCCGCCTCTTCCGCGCTTTCCGTCAGCACGATGTTGGCGCCGGCCGCCCGTGCCTTGCCCAGCACGTCCGGGTCGGCGGGCAGGTCCGGCGGTGTCGCGACACGCAGCTCGAAATCGAAACGCTGCGCCGCGTGCATCCAGGAATTCAGCACGTTGTTGGTGTCACCGCTCCAGGCGACGCGCCGGCCGGCGATCGGCCCCTTCTTCTCCTCGAACGTCAGCACGTCCGCCATCAGCTGGCACGGGTGCGACGCCTTGGTCAGGCCGTTGATGACCGGAACCGTCGCATTCGCGGCAAGCTCGGTAAGCGCGTCGTGATCCAGAATCCGGATCATGATCGCGTCCACGTAGCGCGACAGCACCTGCGCCGTATCCGAGATCGTCTCGCCGCGCCCGAGTTGCATCTCGGCACCGGTCAGCATCAGGGTCTCGCCACCGAGCTCGCGCATGCCGACGTCGAACGAAATCCGCGTCCGCGTCGACGGCTGCTCGAAGATCATCGCCAGCACCTTGCCCGCCAGCGGCCCCTCGCCGCGCCGCACGCCATTGCGCAGGCCCTTCAGACGCCGGGACTCCTCCAGGATCTTCGCCAGTTCGTCTTTCGGCACATCACTCAGATCGAGAAAATCGCGCACGCCACCGCTCTTCATTGCCCACCGGTCCCCTGCCCGATCGCCGCGGTCGCCTCAAGCGCCGTCGCGGCCTTATCCAGCCGCTCGGCGGCCATGTCTATTTCATCTTCACTGACGGTCAGCGGCGGCAGCAAACGCAGCACGTTGTCGCCGGCCGGAACCGTCAGCAAGCCCATTTCCCGCGCCTTCACGACGATCTCGCCCGCGGGCATCCGGCACCGGATGCCGAGCATCAGCCCTTCGCCGCGCACCAGTTCGAAGACATCGGGATGCGCATCGATCACACCGGCGATCTTCTGCTTCAGCGTCAGGCCGAGACGGCTGACCCGTTCCAGGAAGCCGTCCTCGAGGAGCACGTCCAGAACCGCGTTGCCCACCGCCATGGCGAGCGGATTGCCGCCGAAGGTCGTGCCATGGGTGCCCGCCGTCATTCCCGACGCCGCTTCCGCCGTCGCCAGGCAGGCGCCAACAGGAAAGCCGCCGCCAAGCCCCTTGGCGATGCCCATGATATCCGGCGTCACGCCGGACCACTCGTGCGCGAACAACTTGCCGGTACGGCCCAGGCCCGTCTGGATCTCGTCGAAGATCAGCATGAGGCCCTTTTCGTCGCACAGTTTGCGCAATTCGCGCAGGAAACCGTGCGAAACCGGGCGGATCCCGCCCTCGCCCTGGATGGGCTCGATCAGAACCGCTGCCGTCTCGTCGGTAATGGCGGCCTTCAGCGCATCCATGTTCTCAAGCGGCACCTGGGAAAAGCCCGGCGCCTTGGGTCCAAAACCCTCGAGATACTTCGCCTGCCCGCCGGCCGCGATCGTGGCGATGGTCCGCCCGTGGAACGCGCCTTCGAAGGTGATGATGCCATGACGTCCCGGCGCGCCCTTGGAGAACTGGTAGCGGCGCGCGGTCTTGATGGAAATCTCCATCGCCTCGGCGCCGGAGTTCGTGAAGAACACCTTCTCGGCGAAGCTGGCCGCGCACAGGCGCGCGCCGAGGGTTTCCTGCCCCTCAACCGTATAGAGGTTGGAGACATGCCACAGGCGCGCCGCCTGCTCCTGCAGGGCACTGACCAGATGCGGATGCGCATGTCCGAGAGAATTCACCGCGATGCCGGCGGCGAAATCCAGGTAGCGCTGGCCATCGGTCGTCTCGAGCCAGCAGCCCTCGCCCTTGACGAAGGCCAGCTTGCTGCGCGCGTAAGTGTCAAACAGCGCTGAGGCGCTCATCGACTTTTCCCAAGAAATACAGGCCAAAAACAAAGCGTGCCGCCAATGATGGCGGCACGTCGGAGGGTCACTATATACACCGGGGGAATGGTAGCGTGTCAATGCTTGGCCGTGCCGTGCAGCATGCCTCGAAAACGGCGGAATACCGCCACTCAATTCTGGGGAAAACTACAGATTACAGCCCGCTTCGCATGTGCGAGGGTTGCTTGGCAGATACGTGATATTGTATGGTCTTGCCTATCAGATACGACATATCGTGTTGCGGCCCCCGTTCGTATACAACTCGTTAACAGATACGGGCGTCCGTGACGGCCCGCAGGCCATGTATTGCCGGTGCATAGCGGCGAACCGGTGGAGTTGAAAGCTTATGTCTTGGACAACAGAACGCGTTGACCTCCTCAAAAAATTGTGGGCCGAAGGTCTCAGCGCCAGCCAGATTGCGGCGGAACTTGGTGGCGTTACCCGAAACGCTGTCATCGGCAAGGTTCATCGACTTGGTTTGTCCGGGCGGGCAAAATCCACGAGCACGGCTGCAAAACCGCGCCGGCCACGCGCCACACCGGCAACGCCCGCACGTCCAGCCGCGGCGCAACCTCGGACCGTCGGCGCCACTGCGCTGAAGATCGAGGAGGCCCCGGCCGAAGAGATCGAAACCAAGCCGGCACCGGTGCATGAGCTGGTGATCCCGGTGGAGGAACGCGCCTCGATCCTGCAGCTCAACGAGCGCACCTGCAAATGGCCTATCGGCGATCCCTCAACCGATGATTTTTACTTCTGCGGCCGCCAGTCGGATGCCGGCGCTCCCTATTGCGCCCACCACTGCCGCATCGCCTACCAGCCTGCGAACGAGCGCCGGCGCGACAAGCGGGCCGCCGCGCGCGCCTGATCCCGTAGCAATGCGACGATGAAAAAGGCCGACCCTCGCGGGTCGGCCTTTTTCATTGCTTTGCCGGTTCCGAGCGGCCGGCTCCACTGTTTTCATGCGTGGATGCGCAGCGCCTCGATCTGTTGCGCCAACGCCTCCGCAAGGGCTTCCAACTCCGCGTCATCGATGCCCTGGTGAATTTCCAGCCGAAGGGCATTCACATAGGCCTGGAACTGGCGTGCAAGGGCACTGCAGTTGCTGTCCTCGGGAATTTCACCCCGCGTGCGAGCGGCTTCAAAGGCCGATGCGATCTCTTCACGCATCGAATTCAGGTAAGCTTGGGATTGTGCCGCAATGGCAGGCTCGGTCGTTCGGGTGTCCACGAACGTCTTGACGAGCATGCAGGCTTGGCGCGTCGCATCATCCGCCGACAGGCAAGCGTAGCCGCGCAGATGATCCGCAAGCGCCTGCAAGGGAGAGGAGGCTTGGGCGACCTGCTCCCGGAACACCCCTCGGAACCGCTCGAAGTATTTCTCCATCGCAAGGAGACACAGGTTTTCCTTGCTCTTGAAGGCCGCATAAATGCTGCCCGGCTTCATCGACAAGGCGCCTTCAAGATCCTTCAGGGACGTCGCGTGATAGCCACGGTTCCAGAACAGCAACATCGCCGCTTCGAGGGTGGCGTCCCGGTCATAGGGGGCGGCGCGCGCCATGGGTCAGGCCTCTTGTCTTGCCAGCTGGTCGAGAATGCGGGTGTAGTTTTCGACGCCCTGCGCCCCCGTGACAAGGTGCTGCCGGTCGAACACCACAGCGGGTACGCCCTGCACACCCTGTTGCAGCCAGAAGTGTTCTTGCGCTCGCACCGTTTCAGCGAAGCGGCCGTCGGCCAGCACCGCCAATGCCTCGGCCCGGTCCAGGCCGGTCTCTGCCGCAACATCGGCCAGCACCTCGGGATCCGACAGGTTGCGCCCGTCCGTGAAATGCGCGGAGAACAGCGCCATTTTCAGATCATGCTTGCGCCCCTGTTCACCGGCCCAATGCAGCAGCTGATGAGCGGCGAATGTGTTGTGCATCCGCAGCTCGTCGGAAAAGGCGAAGGTGAATCCCAAGTCGCGGCCCAGATCCGTCATCCGGGTCCGGCTTTGCGCCGATTGCTCCGGCGTGGAGCCATATTTCTCAACGATATGCTCGCGCATGTTCTGCCCCTCGGCGGGCATCTCGGGATTCAGTTCGAACGGGTGCCAGTGGATTTCATGCGCGGTGCCGGTGTCCTCCAGCGCCTGGGCAAGCTGGCGAAATCCGATAATGCACCAAGGGCACATGACGTCCGATACAATATCGATACGAAGTGGCTGATCGGTCATTTTCCTACTTTCAGTTTCGACGCGCCACCAGGCACGATTGCAGGTCGTTGACGTCGACGGTGCTTCGACGCCACCGACCGGACTGGTGGTCCCGTGCGGTCCTGAGATGTGCGACTGGCTTCGGCCTGTCCGCCATCGGTCAGCCCCGCCCGCATCATGGCCGGAGTGGTCACACCGCGACCACTCCGGACACTGTCATCAGGCGGCCTGGTCGTCGGCCGACCATGCGAATTTCGCGAAGACCGCGTCGACAGGGGTGTTCGCCAGGTGGTTCGTATAGTTCGACATGATCTTCTGGCTATAGCCCAGGATGACTTCGAGAATCTGGCGCTTGGTGAAGCCGGCGTCGAGAAATGCCTGGATGTCGTCCTCGCTCAGATTGCCGCGCTGGCGCACGATTTTCAGCGTGAAGGTGCGCAGGGCTTCGAGGTGGGCGTTGGGAAGCGGCGTACCGTCGCGCAGCGCATTCGTGATCGCGTCGTCGACATACATGCTCTTTGCGATACCGGTGTGCGCGGGAACGCAATAGTGGCACTCGTTTTCGACATTCACGGTCTGCCAGACAACGGTCAGTTCGTCGGCGTCGAAACTGGAATTGGCGAACAGCTCATGCACGCGCTGATACGCCTCGAGCAACCCGGGGGCCTCCGCCATGACGGCATGAAGACCCGGGATAAAGCCGTATGCACCTTTGGATTTGGCAACCAGGGCCTTGGCATCGTCGGGAGCGGTTTCTTCGGTGTGGAGTGTGAATTCGGTCATTGGGTGTCCTGTTCGGGAACTTGGAGTGTCCGTGTCTCGGCGCGTGCGTCGTCGTTGCACGAAGCATGACATAGG
>JBFHII010000188.1:0-5925 GCA_041596535.1 Breoghania sp.
AGAAGATCGCCGAACTGGCCGCGAAACACGGTGTCGAGCGCTACACCACCGATCTCGACGCGGCGCTGGCCAACCCCGACGACACGATCTTTTTTGACGCCGCCAGCACCCAGATGCGCCCCGGCCTGCTGCGCAAGGCGATCGACGCCGGCAAACACGTCTATTCGGAAAAGCCGGTCTCCGAAGGCCTGGAAGAGGCGATCTCCATCGCCAAACATGCCAAGGCCAAGGGTGTGAAGAACGGCATCGTGCATGACAAGCTCGACCTGCCGGGCCTTCTGAAGCTCAAGCGCCTGCGCGATAGCGGGTTCTTCGGCAAGATCCTCTCGGTTCGCGGAGAATTCGGCTACTGGGTGTTCGAAGGCGACTGGATGCCGGCACAGCGCCCGTCGTGGAACTACCGCAAGCAGGACGGCGGCGGCATGGTCTCCGACATGCTCTGCCACTGGCGCTATGTGCTTGATAACGTTGTGGCGCCGGTCAAGGCGGTGAACTGCACCGCGGTCACCCACATCCCCGAGCGCTGGGACGAGAATGGCGAACGCTACGACGCCACCGCCGACGATGCGGCCTATGCGACTTTCGAGCTCGAAGGTGACATCATCGCCCAGCTCAACAGCTCGTGGTGCACCCGCGTGCGCCGCGATGACCTCGTGACCTTCCACATCGACGGCACCCATGGCAGCGCCGTGGCCGGTCTGCACACCTGCTACAGCCAGGCGCGGGTGAACACCCCCAAGCCGGTCTGGAACCCCGACCAGAAGCAGACGATGAACTTCTTCGAGGATTGGGTCGAAGTGCCTGACAACGCCGATTTCGACAACGGTTTCAAGGTGCAATGGGAGCAGTTCCTGCGCCACGTGGTCGAGGATGCGCCGTGGTCATACACTCTGTCCGAAGGGGCCAAGGGCGTGCAACTGGCCCAACTGGGCTACAAGAGCTCGAAAGAGCGCCGCTGGCTCGACGTGCCGGTGCTGGACATCTGAGGAGGCTGACTGATGGCAAAGCTCATCCTTCCCACCGCTAACGGCGGCACTGCCCCGCTCGAGATCGCCGCCGGCCCGGTCCCGGCAACGGGCGGCGACTGGACCCGCACCGCGTATGCTGCGGCCCATGTGGTGGCCGACCCCTTGGCCGAGGTCGACCCCGGCGCCGGCGTCGCCGTTGACTGGGACTGCACCATCGCCTTCCGCCAGCATCTATGGTCGCTGGGGCTTGGCGTGGCCGAGGCGATGGACACCGCGCAGCGTGGCATGGGCATGGACTGGCCCACCTCGCTCGAGCTGATCCGGCGCAGCATGGACGCCGCCCCCGAGGGCGCGCTGATCGCCAGTGGGGCCGGTACCGACCATCTGGACCCCGGGCCCGATGTCACCATCGACGACGTGATCGCCGCCTATGAGATGCAATGCGAGGCGGTCGAGGCCACTGGCAGCCGCGTCATCCTGATGGCCAGCCGCGCGCTGGTGCAGGCGGCGAAATCGCCCGACGACTACGCCCGTGTCTATGGCCGCGTGCTGTCGGGGCTGAAACAGCCGGCGATCCTGCACTGGCTGGGCGAGATGTTCGACCCGGCGCTGGCGGGCTATTGGGGCGACGCCGACCACATCAAGGCGATGGACACCTGCCTTTCGGTGATTGCCGACAATGCCGACAAGATCGATGGCATCAAGGTCTCGCTGCTCTCGGCGGAGAAGGAAATCGCCATGCGTCGCCGCCTGCCCGAGGGCGTGCTGATGTACACCGGCGATGACTTCAACTACCCGGAGCTGATCAAGGGCGACGAACAGGGCTATTCGCACGCGCTGCTCGGCGTTTTCGACCCGATCGCCGGCGCCGCCTGTCGCGCGCTCAACGCGCTGGCCGCGGGGGATAACACCGCCTATCACGCGGTCTTCGATCCCACCGTGCCGCTGGGCCGTCATATCTTCAAGGCGCCGACGCGCTTCTACAAGACCGGGGTGGTATTCCTCGCCTATCTGATGGGGCATCAGGACCATTTCACCATGGTCGGTGGCCAGGAAAGCGCCCGCTCGACCCTGCATCTGGCCGAGGCAATCCGGCTGGCTAATGCGGCGGAGCTGTTCACGGACCCCGAGGACGTGGTGCGCCGCGCCACGCCGGTGTTCCAGGCACGGGGGATCTGGGCATGAGGACGCTGAGCATCGCCGACCTGTCGCTGAACACCGCGACGGTGTCGAAGCAATGGAACTTCGAGGAATGCATCGAAGGTTGTGTCCGCCACGGTATCGGTGGCATCTCCCCTTGGCGCAACATCCTGCAGGAATGCGGCGTCGATCGCGCCGCCAGGCTGATCCGCGAGGCCGGTCTGCGGGTCTCCGGGCTCTGCCGCGGCGGCTGGTACACCGCAGAGGGTGCGCTGACGCAGAACGTCATCGACGACAACAAGCGCGCGGTCGATGAGGCCGCCGCCATTGGCGCCGCGTGCCTGGTGATGGTGGTCGGCGGTTTGCCGGAGGGGTCCAAGGACATTGTTGCGGCGCGCGAGATCGTCACCGAAGGGCTGTCCAAGACGCTCGACTATGCCCGCACGGTCGGCGTCCAGATCGGCATCGAGCCGCTGCATCCGATGTATGCCGCCGACCGCGCCTGCGTGAACACCACCGGCCAGGCATTGGATATATGCGATCAGCTGGGTGACGGAATCGGCGTCGCGCTGGATGTCTATCACATCTGGTGGGACCCGGAGATTGCCGACCAGATCGCGCGAGCAGGCAAGGATCGGCTCCTTGCGTTTCACGTCTGCGACTGGTTGAACCCGACGCGGGACTTGCTGACCGATCGCGGTATGATGGGCGAGGGGGTTATCGACATTCCCACTTTCCGGCAGATGGTCGAGGCCCAAGGCTATGATGGTCTTGTCGAGGTCGAAATCTTTTCTGCGGAAAACTGGTGGAAAAAACCTGCTGACGATGTGATGGCTGCGATGATCAGCGCGCTGCCATCCATCTGAATCCAGCTCCGGCCGCGCGCGAGCAGTGGTTCGCCTGGACGTGGATCCATGAGCATGAGCGGTCTCGAGATCATTCAGGGAAACGGCGGTGCCCGGCTTGCATGCCTTCGAATGGGAGGTCGCTACCCGTTATTCTGAATGCCTAATGCGCCGCTTCGGGCGGGCGCGGAAACCATCCGGTCCGGGTCAATTCGGGGATGCCCGTCCGCGCTGTCAACTTTGATCCTGCTGCCTGCCCTGGCTTCCCGTTTCCTCGGCGTCTGCTGATATCGGGGATCGCAACCAATGACACGAAACGCTGTCAGAAAAGCAGAATGAGTTTAACATGAACGCTATGCGTTTCGGAGTCATTGGGCTGAACCATAACCACATCTACAAACAAGTCGGGTGCCTGCTTCGGGGCGGGGCCGAACTGGTTGCTTTTCATGCCATCGAGAACGACCTTGCAGCAGAATTCGCCAAGGCCTTTCCGCAGGCTAGAAGGGTCTCGAGCAAGCACGAAATCCTGGACAATGAATCCATTGATCTCATCGCTTCAGCTGCCATTCCATCGGAACGCGCTGGGTTGGCAATCGAAGTGATGCGCCATGGCAAGGACGTGCTTCTGGACAAACCAGGCATGACAACCCTGGCGCAGCTCACCGAGGTCAGAAAAGTTCAAGCGGAAACAAATCGATTCGTGTCGATTTTCTATTCGGAACATTTCGATGTTCCGGCATCGGTGCGTGCCGGCGAACTTGTCGCCTCCGGTGCCATCGGAGACGTGTTGCATGTGACCGGCCTTGGGCCACATCGCTTGCGCAAGCCTGACCGGCCAGCCTGGTTTTTTGATCGGGCGTGCACTGGCGGAATCCTGACGGATATCGCATCGCACCAGATCGAGCAGTTTTTGTTTTTTACAGGCGAAAGGAACGCGCGAATTCTGTCGGCTAGTGTGGCGAACCGAGCGAACCCGGATGTCCCTGAGTTCCAGGATGTAGGCGATGTGCTTCTCGGGACGGGCCGTTCTATTGGAATGATTCACGTTGACTGGTTCACACCTGACGGTTTGCCAACCTGGGGCGACGGTCGGCTCATGATGACCGGCTCCAAGGGCACGATCGAAATCCGAAAATACATTGACCCTGCCGGCCGCGAGGGTGGAAATCATCTTTTTCTGGCCGACGACAAAGGCGTTCAACATATCGATTGCTCGGATGTCGAATTGCCGTTCGGGCGGCAATTGATAGCAGACGTGCGCGATCGCACCGAAACCGCGATGCCTCAAGACCGCTGTTTCAACGCTATGGAAATCGCATTGAAAGCACAGGTTATCGCGGAGACGGCACGGTCCTGACCATCAACTGAATAGCCCCCGGATTTGCAGATGCCTTCTTTCCCGATTTTGCGGCAAGGAGGCCATGATGGGCACAAGCGATTTCAGTAACGGTTTCAAGCGGGACGCGGTGACGCAGATCACCGAACGGGGTTACCCGGTTTCGGGGGTTTCGAAGCGTTTGGGTGTGAGCGCGCATTCGCTCCATGCCCGGAAGAAGAAGCTCTCGAAGCCGACTGAGATCGGCGGTGCAAAATTCGACCACGGCGGCGGCGGGATAGTCCTGCTGCGGGCGGCGTAAAAGTCGTCCACCCATTTTCCTTCTGCGATGACGGCAGGAGGGTTCGGGGATCTATACCGTGGAATTGAATCTGAGGGTCCGGCTGGCGTGTTCGGCAGGGATGACGCAGCGCCAGGCGGCGAAGCATTTCAACATATCGCGGGATACGGTTCGCACGATGCTGTCGTATTCGACGCCGCGCGGCGATCAGCGCCGGTCACCGGTGCGTCGTCCGAAGCTTGATCCGTTCGTTTCGACCCTCGATCGATGGCTCGATGAGGACGTGAACATGCCGCGCAAGCAGCGCCATACGGCCAAGCGGGTGTTCGACCGGCTGCGAACCGTCTGAGGCTGAATGACAGCGTCCATTGAAGGTCTGAGTGAGACCGGCAAGCCGGAAGGCGAGGGGCCAGTACCAGATGGTTCCGCGGCGGGTGAGATTCTGGACGGGATGCCATCGAGCCGTTGCCCATGTTTCTTGCCGGCAAGCGGCGCGAACGGGCACCATTTCCGGGGACTAGTTTTGGGCATCACCTGGTCGAATCGACTGAGAGCACGGATTTTTCGATCCGATTATCTCAATGATATCAATAGTGCATGGAAGAGATGGCTGGGGAACCTGGATTCGAACCAGGACTAGCGGAGTCAGAGTCCGCGGGTCTACCGTTAACCTATTCCCCAACTGAACTGCGCGTCCGGCGAGAAGCACGTCATCGCGTGGATGGTGCGCACCGGGGCCGAAAATCATTCCGGCCAGCGCCGAAGGCCGGCGCCGCAGTCGTTGGGTGGGCTTATATCGCGCGTTTCCCGGTGATGCAACTGTCTGGCGCGGGTTTTTCAACAACCGGGCCGCATGGGTGCGCCGCAGCGCGGATTGCCGGCGTGCCGGGGTCCCGCAAGCCGCGGTTATCCGGGACGGGAGTGCGGTGCTTCATGCCGGCCAGCAGTAGCGCTTGCCGAGGGGCGGGGAGGTGGTACACTCGGGCCAACGTAGATATCGAGACCGCCGCTTCCGTTGTGTTGCAGGCGGTTCGGAAGGTTCAGACCTTATGGATTCGGGTGAAGACGGGCCGGAGCGGCCGCCGCCCGGAGACGCGAATGGGAGCGCCGCGGCGCCGCGCAGGAAGAGGTCACGCAGACCCCGGCGCAGGCGCGACGGCTCTGCCGGGCAGCCGGGTGCCGGCGGCGCGCTGAGTACAGCGCAGGCCGCACCCGCGGATCCCGGCACCCCACGGGCCGCAGGCGACGCCGCCGTGGCCGGTTCGCGTCCCGCGCGTGATGAGAGTGACGGCCGCAAGAAGCGCCGGCGGCCGCCGTCCTGGCACTGGCCCGGCCCAGAGCCGCGCACCGGGCGCG
>JBFHII010000189.1:0-5924 GCA_041596535.1 Breoghania sp.
ACGCCTCCAACACCCTCAACCTGGGGAACCTCAGCCGCGCGGCCGGAGGAACGCTTGTCATCGGCTCGAACGGCACCATCACCACCACCACCTCCAACACCAACGGCATTCTCGGTGGATGGGCCCTCTTCGACAACGCGGGGGCCGTCATTGGTTCGATCGGCGTCTTTGACTATGAGGCGCGTGAGGCCGATGCGGGCCAGATGGAGAGCCTTGTCGATCTGTCGCGAATCGCCGTGGACGAATTGTAGCTCACGGCCGCGCAGCGTGAGGCGGAAGACGCCCGGCGCCGGCTGTATGAAGCGATCGAGGCCTTGCCCGACGGGTTCATCCTGTTTGACGAGGACGATCGCCTGGCGGTGTTCAACTCGCGTATGCTCGAGCTTTATACGGAAAGCGCGGAATCCCTCAAGATCGGCAGGACCTTTGAGGAAATCATGCGCGAGACCATCGCCAAGGGTCAGTATCGCGATGCGGAGGGCCGCGAGGAAGAGTGGCTGCAGGATCGCCTCAAGCGCCACCGCAATCCGGCCGGACTGATCGAGCAGCAAACCTCCGATGGCCGTTGGTTGCGGATCTACGAGAAGAAGACCGACACGGGCGCCACGGTCGGGTTCCGTGTCGACATTACCGAGCTGAAGTTGCGCGAGGCCGAGCTCTTCGAGCTCGCGACGCGCGATTCCCTGACCGGCGTGCTGACGCGGCGCGCCATTCTCGACGATGTGCAGCGCCACCACGTGCGCTTGGGCCGCTACACGAGCTGCTGCTCGGTGCTGATCATCGATGTGGATCATTTCAAGAGCGTCAACGATATCTTCGGCCACCAGACCGGTGACGAGGCGCTGCGCCGTCTGTGTACGCAGACGCGGGCGACGATCCGTGAGGTGGACAGCCTTGGCAGGCTGGGCGGCGAGGAGTTTCTTGTCGTGTTGCCTGATACCGATCTGCAGGGCGCGATGATCACCGCCGAACGCCTGCGCAAGGAGATCGCCGGATTGCGGATCGACTGCGCGGACCGCGACGAGACCATGTCGGTGACAGTTTCCATTGGTGTGGCGGAGTTCCGTAACGGCGAAGATCCCAAGAGCCTGTTGGCGCGGGGCGACCAGTGCCTGTATCAGGCCAAGCTCAACGGCCGCAATTGCGTCCACGGCGACGTGGACGAAGGCGAGTGGAGCGAAAGCATCGTGTTCGGCGGCTAGCCCACGACCGCGTCCGCCGCCCCGTGGCGGTGCGCGTCCGGCCTCCCGCCCAGTTCCCCTAATACCGGTTCGATGCGGTGACACCGTGTCACCCTTTCCGTCGCGTGCGTTTTGATATATTCTTTCAATTGAATATGTTTGGGGCGCTGGCCCCGTGTGACAGTCAGGGAACCCAACCGCGATGGATACGCTCGTTCTCGACCGCCGGTCGCTGCTGAAACTCTCGGCCCTGCTGGGGCTGGCGCCGTCGGTGCTGATGGCCCGGAGCATGCGCGCCCATGCGGCGGAGGCTCCCGCCCATACGTTTGCCGTGGGCGACGCAGAGATCACCGTCCTCAGCGATGGCTACATGGAACTGCCGCTGGCGAACCTGGCGCCCGATGTGCCGATCGCGGACGTGGAGAGGGTGGTTGCCGAAGCCGGGCTGCGCACCAGCGGACATACGTCGCAGGTGAACGTCTCGCTGATCCGTAGCGGCGATGAGCTGGTCCTGGTGGACACGGGCGGCGGGCTGAATTTTCTCGATACGCTGGGCGGGCTGGTCGACCGGATGGACGAGGCGGGCATCGATCCGGGGGCGGTCACCAAGGTGGTTCTCACGCATGCGCATCCCGACCACGTGTGGGGGATCATCGACGATTTCGACGAGAGCGAGCGGTTCCCCAACGCCAGCTACACCATGTGCGGCGCCGAATGGGATTTCTGGATGGCGGAGGATGCCACCTCGAAGTTGCCCGAGGCACTGTACGGATTTGTCAGCGGCGCGCAGCGCAATCTGGCGCCGATCGCGGAAAAGACCCGGCGTCTGGCCGCGGACGCCGAGATCGCGCCGGGCATCCACTATGTGCCGACGCCGGGCCATACCATCGGCCATTGTTCCGTGCTGGTTGAGAGTGGTTCCGAGCAGGTGATGATCACCGGCGATGCGCTGACCCACAAGGTGCTGGCGTTTGAACACCCGCGCTGGCACTACGGAATGGACCAGTTTCCCGACCAGGCGGTGCAAACGCGCCTCAAGCTGCTCGACCGGCTCGCCACGGACAGGATCGGCATCGTTGCCTACCACCTGCCTTGGCCGGGCGTCGGTCATGTGGAGACCCAAGGCGACGTCTGGCAGTTCGCGCCGGCATAGGAGGTTTACTGCCTCCGGTTCCAGCGGCCGGCGCTGTCACGCCTGGCGGTCAGTGAGGCGTGCCCAGGTCAGCCAGTCGCAAACCCTCGTCACCACCGACAGGCCGGTTCTTGATCAGAATGGTCAGGCTTGGTCGTTCGGAGCCGGTGTCTGTGCCGGCAGGGCCGCCGAAGGCGGCGCAGATGGCGTCGTCGTTCTGTCGGGACACGGGCATGTAGATGATCAGCTTCTGGCACTGCACCTGCCGCATGTCGGGCTCGGTGGAATTGGCGGCGGAGAACAGTGCCAGCGCGCCCAGCGCTCCGAAACATGCCGTGATCGTCTTCATGGTATGTGCTCCCCATTCCCCAGATTGCGGTATGGCGAAAAGACGCCGCACCGACGATTTGGACATTCTGCGCGGACGCTCCTGCACGAACCCTGAAACCGCTGTTCATCTGTCGTTCATGCTCGGTGATTCGACCGGTTCCGCGCTACCCCTGCGTGAGGCCGATGCGCGGGAGCGGCTGGATTGATGTCCTCCCGGACCATCCGATAACGCCGAATCCGGCGGAAAGTTCCGCGAATTGCCGGGTATTGTGCCGTTAGGATTTCGTTAACCGCAATTGGCAGAACTCCGATGACGTAGTCGGACCTATCACGGGTTCCGGTGTCACGAACGAAAAAGGGCCGGGCGTTTCCGCCCGGCCCCGATCCTGTCGCGTTCCGCCCGCGGAACGCGCCGTCTGACGTGCCTCAGGCTGGCTGGCTGGTGGCAATGCCCTTTTCAGCGAACAGCGGCTGCAGTTCCTGGCTCTGGAACATCTCGCGAATGATATCGCAGCCGCCGACAAACTCGCCCTTCACGTAGAGCTGCGGAATCGTCGGCCAGTTGGAGAAGTCCTTGATGCCCTGGCGCAGGTCCGCGTCCTCGAGCACGTTGATGCCCTTGTAGTTGACACCGAGGTAATCGAGGATCTGCACCACTTGGCCGGAGAACCCGCACTGCGGGAAGGCCGGTGTGCCCTTCATGAAGACAACGACGTCGTTGGAGTTCACTTCGCTGCCGATCCAGTCCTGGATTCCGCTCATTGTGTTGCGTCCTTTCATGTCACCGGGGTCAAGGCCCGGAGAGGTCTTTCCGTTTGCGTGCCGCGGCCCGCGTGTTTCAGTCCGGGGCGGAGGTCTGCAACGCCAGCGCGTGCAACTGTCCGCCCATGTTGCCCTTCAGCGCCTGATAGACCATCTGGTGCTGCTGCACGCGATTCTTGCCGCGAAACGCTTCGGACGTGACAACGGCGGCATAGTGATCGCCATCGCCGGCCAGGTCGCGGATTTCGACCTGCGCATCGGGCAGCGCCGCCTTGATCATCGTCTCGATTTCGCGCGCGTCCATCGCCATAGGGGCATGTCTCCCGTTTATTGAATGTCTGTCGTCCCGCTCTCTCAAGCCGGCAGGTCACCGTTCATGTAGGCCGGGAACCAATTGTCGTGGGCTTTGCGGAGATTTGCAATGGATATGGAGAGCACGCCCTCAACTGTCAATTCCGCACCGCCGACCGTGCCGAGACGGGCAAGCGGGACGCTGCCCGATTCCGCATCGCCGGCAATCGCATCCGCCATGGCGGGCGCACAGGTTATGACGTAGCGGGCCTGGTCTTCGCCAAACAGCACGGCATGTGCCGGGCCGGGGAGGGCGACCGTTGCGCCCTTGCCGCCGCTCATTGCCATCTCGGCGAGGGCGACGGCCAAACCGCCGTCCGAAAGATCGTGACAGGCGGTGAGGCGGCCCGAGCGGATCTGCCCGCGCACGAAGTCGCCGTGCCGCTTCTCTGCGTCCAGGTCAACCGGTGGCGGGGCGCCTTCCTCGCGGCCGAGGCAGTCGCGCAGATACGATGACTGGCCGAGGTGGGTCCCCTGTGCGCCGACGAGCAGGATGACGTCGCCCTCGTTGGCGAAGGCCGCATGGGCGCGGACGGAGACGTCCGGCAGCAGGCCGACGCCCCCCATCGCCGGGGTCGGCAGGATCGCCTCGCCGAAGGTCTCGTTGTAGAGCGACACATTGCCGGAGACGATCGGGAACGCCAATGCCTCGCAGGCCGCGCCGATGCCCTTGATGGCGCCGACGAGCTGGCCCATGATCTCGGGTTTCTCGGGATTGCCGAAGTTGAGATTGTCGGTGGCGGCCAGCGGCTCGGCGCCCACCGCAGAGAGATTGCGCCAGCACTCCGCCACGGCCTGCTTGCCGCCCTCGAAGGGATCCGCCTTGCAATAGCGCGGCGTCACGTCGACGGAGAAGGCAAGGCCCTTGCTGGTCGGTTCGCCGTTGGAATCATTCACCCGGATGATGCCCGCATCGCCACCTGGCGTGACGATGGAGTTGCCCTGCACCAGCGTGTCGTACTGTTCGTAGACCCAGCGGCGAGAGGCGCCGTTGGCGTTGCCAATCAGCGTCAGCAGTGCCTGGGCATAATCCTCGGGCTCTGCGACATCGCTTGCCGCGAGCAGGTCGGGCGCATCGGTCGCGACCCACGGCCGGTCGTATTCGGGAGCCTCGTCGCCCAGTTCCTTGATCGGCAGGTCGGCGACCACGTCGCCCTGATGCTTCACGACGAAACGCAATGTGTCGGTTGTTTCGCCGACGACGGCGAAATCCAGTCCCCACTTGACGAAGATCGCTTCGGCTTCCGCCTCCTGTTCGGGGCGAAGCACCATGAGCATGCGCTCCTGGCTCTCCGACAGCATCATCTCGTAGGCCGACATGCGCTCTTCACGGCACGGGACCTTGTCGAGATCCAGGTCGATGCCGAGGTTGCCCTTGGCGCCCATCTCCACGGCCGAGCAGGTGAGGCCGGCCGCGCCCATGTCCTGGATGGCGATCACGGCGCCCGACGCCATCAGCTCGAGGCAGGCTTCCAGCAGGCATTTCTCGGTGAAGGGATCGCCGACCTGTACGGTCGGTCGCTTCTCCTCGATGGTCTCGTCGAATTCGGCCGACGCCATGGTGGCGCCGCCGACGCCGTCGCGCCCCGTCTTGGCGCCCAGATAGACCACCGGCAGGCCGACGCCCTTGGCCTCGGAAAGAAAAATCTTGTCGGCGTCGGCAAGCCCGGCGGCAAACGCGTTGACCAGGCAGTTGCCGTTGTAGCTCTTGTCGAATTCGACCTCGCCGCCCACGGTGGGCACGCCGAAAGAGTTGCCGTAGCCGCCGACGCCTTCCACCACGCCATGCACGAGGTGCCGGGTGCGCGGATGTTCGGGGGCACCGAAGCGCAGCGCGTTCATGGCGGCGACGGGACGCGCGCCCATGGTGAACACGTCGCGCAGGATGCCGCCGACGCCCGTCGCGGCCCCCTGGTAGGGCTCGATGTAGGAGGGGTGGTTGTGGCTCTCCATCTTGAAGACCACCGTCTGGCCGTCGCCGATGTCGACCACGCCGGCGTTCTCGCCCGGCCCCTGCAGCACGCGCGGACCTTTGGTCGGCAGC
The DNA here is from genome assembly GCA_041596535.1 of Breoghania sp. Taxonomy (GTDB): domain Bacteria; phylum Pseudomonadota; class Alphaproteobacteria; order Rhizobiales; family Stappiaceae; genus Breoghania. Next base: position 5,801 of record JBFHII010000189.1, read on the forward strand.
GTCTTCAGCCACTTCTTGGAGGATTTGTACGAACAGTGCTCGTTCCACATGGCGGAGAAGATGCCGAGTTCCGTGAAGCTCGGCTCGCGGCCGATCAGCTCCAGGATTCGCGCATATTCGTCAG
>JBFHII010000190.1:0-5911 GCA_041596535.1 Breoghania sp.
CGCGGTGATCGCGCCCAGCGCCACCGGTGAGCCCCCGCTGGTCGCGGCCGGCGGCACGGGAGATCCCGTGTTCTGCACGCTGTGGACGCTGGCCGGACTGCCATGCCTGTCCCTGCCCCTGCTTGTGGGCAACCGCGGATTGCCGATCGGCGTGCAATTGATCGGCACCAACGAGGCTGATGACCGGCTGTTGCGGACGGCGCGCTGGCTGTTGCGCGCGCTGCAACCGGACGCGGCCTCGAACGAAGTCAAACGGCCGGATGCGGCCACTGCTTGAGGGAGCACCCCTGATGTTTGGAAAGACGACGAAACTGGTGTGCGGACTGCTCGGAACCGCACTTTTGTGCGTGTTCGTGATCGGCCTGGCGCACAGCATCGCGACGGGCTTCGCCGGGTTCTGGGGCGGCTTGCCCTTCATCGTGATCACCGCCTTCGTGTTGGGGCTGGCCATTTATGACTTCTACGAGGAATGCGTCCTCGGCAAGACGTGGAACAAGAATGGCGGCCGCTAGACCCACGGTATGGATCCCGCGGGTCCTGTCGCAGGCGACGCTGGAACGCGCCGCGCGCGACTACGAGGTGATCCTCAACGAAGACGACACCCTCAGCAGCGCCGAGGACATCGTCGCCATGAGCGCCCGCGTCGACGCGATGATCCCGTGCCACTCGGAAGTGTTCTCCGCCGATGTGGCGGCGCGCCTCGATCCGCGCCTGAAGATCATCGCCAATCATTCCGTGGGCGTCGACCATTGCGATCTCCAGGCGCTCAAGGCGCGCGGCATCACGGTCACCAACACCCCGGACGTGCTGTCGGACGCCACCGCCGAAATCGCGATGCTGCTGATGCTGGGTGCGGCGCGGCGCGCCGTGGAGGGCGACCGGATCGTGCGCTCGGGCGGCTGGTCCATCTGGAGCCCCTCCTTCATGGTCGGCAAGCAGGTCAGCGGAGCGCGCCTGTCGATTGTCGGCATGGGCCGCGTCGGCCAGGCCATGGCGCGCAACGCGCGCGGCTTCGGCATGGAGGTCCACTATCACAACAGACGCCGCCTGGACGCCGACAAGGAGCATGGCGCGATCTTCCATGAGGCGCTGGAGGACGCACTCGGCGTGGCCGACTTCCTGTCCCTGCACTGCCCCGCGACGCCGGAAACCACCGGGCTGATGAATGAGAAGACCTTCGGCCTGCTCCCTGACGGTGCCGTGGTGGTGAACACCGCGCGCGGGGCGCTGATCGACGAGGACGCGCTGGTCGCCGCCCTGGAAAGCGGCAAGGTGTCGGCAGCGGGACTGGACTGCTTTGCGACCGAGCCCGGCGGCAACCCCGCCTTCGCCGCCTTCGACAACGTGTTCATGCTTCCGCATATCGGCAGCGCGACGGTGCGCACGCGCGACGCCATGGGTTTCCGGGCGCTCGACAATCTCGACGCTTATTTCAAGGGCGAGGCTCCGCGCGACAGCCTCTAAGGCATGAACCCGACCGGAGCGACGGCTCATCCCGGGCCGCCGCCGGGCCATCATGACACTGTGAAACGCGTATTTGACGTGGATAATTAAATTGACCAAAAAATATGAAACCCGTAGCTTGTCATCAATTGCAGCGGATTAATCCGCGCGGACGACAGGGAGAAGCGCGCAATGGCGATGCCCATGCTGGAATCGGCATTAATGAAAGTCACGCGCACGGCGGTGGATTCGGCGGTTTTTCCGCCTGCTTCCGAGTAAAGCTCCGGAAATGGGGTTTTGCGCATGACATTCAACAAAATCAGTCACAGCCGCACGGCCGACGCCGTCGTCGAACAGATCGAACGGCTTATCCTGCAAGGGATACTGCGTCCCGGCGCGCGCCTTCCCGCCGAACGGGAACTGGCAAAAAAAGTTGACGTCTCCCGACCAATCCTGCGCGATGCACTGAAGATCCTGGAAGAACGCGGGCTTCTCACGAGCCGGCACGGCGAAGGCACCTTCGTCGCCGACGTGATCGGAACCGTCTTCTCCGAGCCGGTGGTCAACCTGATCCGCCGCCATCCGCCGGCCGTCGCCGACTACCTCGAATACCGCAGGGAAGTGGAAAGCATCACCGCCGGGTTCGCCGCCCAGCGCGCAACGGACGCCGACAAGCTGATCCTGACCCGCCTGTTCCGGGCCATGGAAGCCGCGCACGAAGACGAGAATTTCTCGGATGAAGCCGCGCTCGACGTGGAGTTCCACCACGCGATCGGCGAATGCGCCCACAACATCGTCCTGCTGCACACGCTGCGCGCCTGCTATCAGCTGCTCGCCGACGGCGTGTTCTACAGCCGCGAGTACCTCTACGGATACCCGACTGCCCGCAACCGGCTGCTGGAGCAGCATCGCTCGATCTTCGAGGCGGTCGTCGGCGGCAACGCCGAAGCCGCGAGAAAGGCCGCGTCCGAACACATCGTCTATGTCGAGAGCATCATGCGCGAAGTGCAGCGCGTCGGCCAATGGCATGAGGTGTCGGAGATGCGGCTGCAGCAATTCAGCGAGGCCGACCGGCCGATCGCCTCCCTGCGCAAGGCGGCCAAGCCCGTCCGGCGCTCCGCCCCGCGCCCGAAACGGGACAAGAAGGAAAAAGCCGCGTCATGAGCGTTCAAACCGCCGCCCCCCAGGTCGCCCTTTTCGTCACCTGCCTGGTCGATCTGTTCCGGCCGTCGGTCGGCTTTGCGGCCGTCAAGCTGCTGGAAGACGCGGGCTGCGAGGTCACCGTGCCGAAGGCGCAGACGTGCTGCGGCCAGCCGGCCTACAACTCCGGCGACATGGAGGATGCACGCGCCATCGCCAAGGCCACGATCAAGGCGTTCGAGGGCTACGATTATGTCGTCGCGCCCTCGGGGTCCTGCACGGGCATGCTGATGAAGCATTATCCGGAGCTGTTCGACGCGGACAGCGCGTGGCGGACCCGCGCGGAGGCTTTTGCCGGCCGCGTGCACGAACTGGTCAGCTTTCTCACCGACGTCCTGAAGATCGAAGCCGTCGATGCCCGGTTTCCCGGCACGCTGACCTATCACGACAGCTGTTCGGGACTTCGCGAACTCGGCATTCAGGCGCAGCCGCGCAAGTTGCTCGGCAGCGTCGAGGGGCTGGAGCTCAAGGAGATGCCCGACCCGGACGTCTGCTGCGGATTCGGCGGCACCTTTTGCGTCAAATACGCCGACATATCCAACACCATCGTTTCCAAGAAGACCGACGCCATCCGCGCCTCGGGGGCGGGCCTGCTCGCCGCCGGCGACCTGGGCTGTCTGATGAACATGGCCGGCAAGCTGAAGCGCGAGGGATCCGCCATCCAGGTCCGCCACGTGGCGGAGGTGCTGGCCGGAATGAACGACGAACCCGCGATCGGCGAGAAGCGGCGCTGACACCCGCGCGCTTTTTTTGAGGAGGACGCAGCAATGCAGATCACGTCGCCACGGTTCAAGGACAACGCGCGTGAGGCGCTGGCCGACACGCAGCTGCAGAAGGCACTCGGCAACGTCGAACACAACTTCATCGACAAGCGCCGCATCGCCGCGGAGGCGCTGCCCGAATTCGAGGCGCTGCGCGACATTGCGCGTGACATCAAGAACCACACGCTGGCCCACATGGACCTTTATCTCGAAGAGTACGAGAGCAAGGTCAAGGCCTCCGGCGGCCACGTGCATTGGGCGGAAACCGCCGACGATGCCTGTCAGGCGATCCTCGAAATTTGCCGCAAGGCCGAGGCGCGGACGGTCACCAAGGGCAAGTCGATCGTCACCGAGGAAATCGGCCTCAACGGCTTCCTCGAGCAGAACGGCATCACGCCGGTGGAAACCGATCTCGGCGAGTACATCATCCAGCTGCGCGGTGAAGCGCCCAGCCACATCATCGCGCCGGCCGTGCATGTGAACCAGAGCCAGGTGGAGGACGACTTCCGCAGGGTTCACACCCACCTGCCGGAGGGACGCGACCTCAGCGAGCCGACCACCTTGCTGAACGAGGCCCGCGGCGTGCTGCGGCAGAAATATTTCGATGCCGATGTCGGCATCACCGGCGCCAATTTCCTGATCGCGGAAACCGGCTCCTCGGTGATCGTGACCAACGAGGGCAACGGCGATCTCACCCAGACGCTGCCGCGCGTGCATATCGTCGTGGCGACCCTGGAGAAGGTGACCCCGACGCTCGAGGACGTCAGCCAGATCCTGCGCGTGCTGGCGCGCTCTGCCACTGGCCAGGACAGTTCGGTCTACACCACCTTCTCGACGGGGCCGAAACGCGCGGAAGACCCTGACGGGCCGGAGGAGTATCACGTCGTGATCCTCGACAACGGCCGCTCGGGAATGCTCGGCACCGAGTATCAGGACATGTTGCGCTGCATCCGCTGCGGCGCCTGCATGAACCACTGCCCGGTCTATCACGCCATCGGCGGGCACGCCTATGGCTGGGTCTATCCCGGGCCGATGGGCGCCGTGCTCACCCCATCCCTGATGGGGGTCGAGAAGGCCGGCCACCTGCCCAATGCCTCCACCTTCTGCGGCCGCTGCGAGAGCGTCTGCCCGATGCGCATTCCCTTGCCGAAGATGATGCGGCACTGGCGCACCCGCGAGTTCGAACGCCACCTGCAGCCCTCCGCGGCCCGCTACGGCCTCGGCCTGTGGGCGTTCTTCGCCCGGCGCCCGGCGCTGTACCAGCTTGCGACACGCATCGCCATCAAGGCGCTCGGGATCCTCGGCGGACGGCGCGGACGCTTCTCCAGCCTCCCGTTCGCCGGCGGCTGGACGCGACATCGGGAACTTCCGGCGCCCCAGGGGGCGACATTCCAGCAGCTCTGGTCGCAACACCAGAAAACCAGGCGGAGGCACGCGGCATGAGCGGACGCGAGGCGATATTCAAGCGGCTGCGGACCTCGCTGGAGGTCTCGGGCGACGATCATGCGCGCCGCGAAGCGGTGCGCGCCCGGCTGGCTGATGCACCCGGCGGGCTGATCCCCAAACGCGGCCAGCTGCCGCCTGAGGGGCGCGTGGCGCTGTTTTGCGAGATGGCGGAGGCGGTGCAATCGACGGTTCAACGCGTCACGGACGCATCGGCCGTGCCGCAGGCTGTGGCCGAGACCCTTCGCGCCAGAAACCTGCCGCCCGCAGTCCGCATGGGTGACGATCCGCGCCTGCTAGCCATGCCCTGGACCGACGTTCCCGCCCTGCAGGTTCTTCATGGCCGCTCTCACGGCAGCGATGTCGCGACCGTCTCGCACGCAATCGGCGGCATCGCGGAAACCGGAACGCTGATGCTTCACTCCGGTACGGACAACCCGACCACCCTGAATTTCCTGCCTGAAATCCACATTGTTGTGATCCACGTCACAGACATTGCCGGCGATATGGAAAGCATTTGGAGAAGGGTGCGCGAGACATTCGGCAAGGGCGTCATGCCCCGCGTGGTCAACATGATCACCGGGCCGTCCCGCTCCGCCGACATCGAACAGAAACTCATCCTCGGAGCACATGGGCCGCGGTCGCTGCACGTGATCATCACGGAGAATTGAACATTGCGGCTTGTTCCGCCGCGGCCGCTCCCGCGCCCCCGGATACGCGGCGCGGGAAAAGGGAGATACGACGCGCGCTGCCATGAGGGCCGGAGAGGGGGCGCGTCATTTTGACACGATCGACCGCCAGACTCTACTTGAGCGTCATAAATGTAAACACGCCGGACATCGTTGCGCAATAATTGTCCGAATTATCATTTTATAAGGATTTTTGCTAATCGAGCTTATGATTAGAGAAAATCAACAATATTTCCACTGCCCTCATGCCGAAAGCTATGGGAAACCTGACGTACATACAGGAAAACTACATAAGCACTGTGGCCTTTTCGGATCTGCATCGCTACCTAGGAACCTGATTCACAGGTTCTTTTCTTGACACGGAGCATTGCCGAG
>JBFHII010000191.1:0-5905 GCA_041596535.1 Breoghania sp.
AGCCATCCGGGCGCGCCATCAACAAATTGCCTTCCGTCGTCCGATGCGGCGGGGCGCACACACTTAATCAGGTGAGCAATTGCAGGTTCTCGTTCGCGACAACAATGTCGACCAGGCTCTTCGGGTACTGAAGAAAAAGCTGCAGCGTGAAGGTCTCTTCCGCGAAATGAAAGCACGGCGCGCTTATGAGAAGCCGTCGGAAAAGCGTTGCCGTGAAAAGGGCGAAGCCGTCCGCCGCGCCCGCAAGGCTGCGCGCAAGCTCGCTCAGCGCGAAGGCCTGATCCCGGGCCCGAAGAAGAAGCCGGACGCCGCACCGCGTAGCCGCGGCTGAGGCTCCTGGCCTGATCCCGCTGCCCGCGCTTTCTGTCTGAAAGCCCGCGGGCGCGTTCCGGCCACCTTCTTTCTGAATTCATCAAACGACCTGCGAGCGGACGATCCTGTCCGCACGCGGGTTGTTGTCGTTTGTGCGGCGGATGCCGCGTGTGATACTGCGCCGTGTGCGGGGCCTTCGGGGCCGGGCATGACGGCGCGGCCGGGCGGTCCCGGATCGCGCTCCACCCACCAGCAAGCTGAGAGACGATCGTGAGCTACGCGGTCAAGGAAATCTTCAAGACCCTGCAAGGCGAGGGCGCCCAGGCGGGGCGCGCGGCGGTGTTCTGCCGTTTCGCCGGCTGCAACCTGTGGTCGGGCCGCGAACAGGACCGGGCCACCGCCGTCTGCCGGTTCTGCGACACCGATTTCGTCGGCACCGACGGTGAGGGCGGCGGCCGGTTCCGCGACGCCAACGCGCTGGTGGCGGCGATCGCCGCGGCCTGGGGCGAGGATCCCAACAACCGCTTCATCGTGTTTACCGGCGGCGAGCCGCTGCTGCAGATCGACGACGCGCTGCTTGCCGCCGCGCAAGCGCAGGGCTTCGAATGCGCGGTGGAGACCAACGGCACGATCGTTCCGCCCGAAGCGCTTGACTGGGTCTGTGTCAGCCCCAAACAGGGCGCCGAGCTGGTGGCGACGCGGGGACACGAGCTGAAGCTCGTCTTTCCGCAGCCCGGGCTGATGCCCGAGGCCGTGGCGCATCTCGATTTCGAAACCTTCTGGCTGCAGCCGATGGACGGTCCCGACGTGGCGGAGAACACCGCCGCCGCGGTTCGCTATTGCATGGCGCATCCGCGCTGGCGGCTCAGCCTGCAGACGCACAAGCTGATCGGAATCCCATGAAGATTACCCAGGCATTCACCTTCGAGGCGGCGCACCGGCTGCCGAAGGTCCCCGAGAGCCACCGCTGCCACCGCATGCACGGCCATTCCTACCGCGTCGAGCTGGTCCTGGAGGGTCCCGTCGATCCCGAGACCGGGTTCGTGGTGGATTTCTTCGACGTCGAGGCGGCCTTCGGACCGCTGCTGCTGCGGCTGGATCATTATTGCCTGAACGAGGTGGAGGGGCTGGAAAACCCCACCGCGGAAAACATCGCCGTGTGGATCTGGACGCGCACGAAGCCCGTGCTGCCGCTGCTCAGTGCCGTGCGGGTGTTCGAGACAGCCGATTGCTGGGCGGAATACGAGGGCGCGTGATGAGCACGATGCAGGCGGACACGGGCAAGGCGCTGGTGCTGTTTTCCGGCGGTCAGGATTCCGCCACCTGCCTGGCCTGGGCGCTGGAGCGCCACGCCCATGTGGAGACGCTCGGCTTCGATTATGGCCAGCGCCATGTGGTGGAACTGGAATGCCGCGCCACGCTGCGCGAGCGCTTCGCCGCTCTCAAGCCCGAATGGGCGCAACGGCTGGGCGAGGATCACACGATTGATCTGTCGGCGCTCGGCGCGGTGTCGGACACGGCGCTGACCCGCGACGTGGAAATCGCCATGGAGGAGGGCGGCCTGCCCAACACCTTCGTGCCCGGGCGCAACCTGATGTTCCTGACGTTCGCCGCCGCGCTGGCCTACCGCCGCGGGGTGAAGCATATCGTCACCGGCGTCTGCGAGACCGATTACTCCGGCTATCCCGACTGCCGCGACGACACCATCAAGGCGTTGCAGGTGGCGCTGAACCTGGGCATGGAAAGCCGCTTCGTGCTGCACACGCCGCTGATGTGGATCGACAAGGCGCAGACCTGGCAGCTCGCCGAGGATCTCGGCGGCAAGCCGCTGGTGCAGACGATCCTCGAGCACAGCCACAGCTGCTACATGGGCACCCGCGACACGCTGCATGCCTGGGGCTACGGCTGCGGCACGTGCCCCGCCTGCGATCTGCGCGCCAAGGGCTTTGCCGCCTACGCCGGCTGAGCGGCCCGATTCCGCTCAGCCGGGGAGTACGCCGGCCCGGTCGGCAAGCCGGCCGCGTCCGCGCCCTATTCGAACTCCATTTCGGTGAACACCTGGCCGGCGTTCCTGGTCGCCAGTTCGTCGAAGGTGTCGAGGTGCTTGTAGGGGCTCTGGTCGACGTAATAGGCCTCGTCCAGCGTGCCGCCATTGTCCAGCACCTCGGCGATCTTGCCGCGCAGGTAGACCAGGTAATCCTTGGTGTAGCGGCGCACCTGGTCGACGTTGGTGGGGTGGCCGTGGCCGGGGATGACGTAGAGCGCGCCGAGCGCCTCGAAATTCTCCCAGCTCTCCAGCCAGTCGGCCGTCACCGTGTCGGAAAAGATCGGCGGCATGCGCTCGTGAAAGGCCATGTCGCCGGCGATCACCAGCTTCTCGTTCGGCAGCCAGACGGCGATGTCGCCGGGCGAATGCGCAGGCCCGAGGTTTTTGACCTCGATGCGCATGGTGCCCATTTCGATGATCTTCTCGTCCTCGAAGGTTTCGGTGGGCAGGACGATCGCGGTGCCCTCGGCCTTCTCCTTGTTGTAGCGCTGCATGGAGGCGAGCGCCTGCGCGCCGCGATCCTCGAATTCGGCCGCGGCGTCCGCCTGCGCCAGGATCGGCACGCCGAGCTCCGCCCAGTAGCTGTTGCCCAGCATGGCGTGGCCCTGGCCGTTCTCGTTGATCACCAGCTTCACCGGCTGGTCGGTGATTTTCCTGATCTCGTCGTGCAGCGCCTTCGCCAGCAGATAGGCCGACGAGCCGTTGACCACGACGACGCCATCGCCGGTGACGATGAACGACAGGTTGTTGTTGTGGCCGGAGTTGTCATAGCCGGGAGGGGCCGTGGCGCCGATGGCGGACCAGACATGCGGGATCACCTCGATCGGCTTGGAATAGAGCAGCGAGGCCGGATACTGGTCCGGGATGTCCTGGCTCGCCGCCGCGGGTATGGGTCCCGCGGCAGCCACGGCGAACAAGCCGGCGATGGCGGCGGAAAATTTCCAAGATTTCATGTAGCGTCTCCCCAGACTCGCGTTTTCCAGCCTCGCACTTTCATGTGCGATGAATGACGGTTTTGGCAGACTATACATTCAAAAATACGAATGCGAACAAAAATACGAATGCGAAAGATGCGCGGTCACTCGGCACCCGTCGGCAGGATGGAATCTGATGGCAGTCAAGAAAGGCTATTACGCGCTGGCAAAACGCGATCTGGACCGTGGTGGCGAAAGCGTCATGGTGGTGAGCGAGCTGCCGGTGGAGTGGGAAGTGATCAACCGCATCGCCGTTGAGCGCGACCGTCTCGAACTGGCCGACTGGCCGTCGTCACCCATCCGCTATTTTCCCGTTGAGTTGACGACCGAGGAGGTGGCGGAGCTGGGGCGCGGCGCCGAAGTGCCCAAGCAGCCGCGAAAACCGGGCCATCTCGGGATACTGGCCGTCATCGGGGCGGCAGTGAAACGGTGGCGCATGCGCGGCGCCAAAGCACGATGACGCCGGAGTGCCTGGTCTTTTCCTCCGGCTCGACGTGAATGGTGAACCCGGGAAAAGACCAGACATTGCGGCGTGTGAAGCGCTCATGGTGTCCCGCTCCCGTTGACCGTTCCGTCACGCGGCGCTTCGCTCCCGGTGTGCATATGGAAACTCGCACGCGAACTGAAGTACGCGCCGGTTTGGACGGCCGCGGGGCCGCGCTATACTGGAGGAGCCGCACAGGCGAAGCGGGGTGCGGCTATCGGGAGGCGATCATGGCGGAAGACCTCAACGCGCTGGTGCTGGACCTGGTGGAGTGGGTGGCGGAAAAACCGCGCGCCTATGCCGATGTCATGGAAGCCTGGCGGACGTCGTGCCCGCGGCTGACGGTCTGGGAGACGGCGCGCGACGCGGATTACGTGACGCGCGTGTGGGACGGGCGCAGCGCGATGGTCGAGGCGACGCCGAAAGGCCGCGCGTTCCTCGAAACGCATGGCCGCGAACCGGCGCGGCAGGCCATTTAAGCGGCCCGCGGCTGAGCGGATGACGCGACAGCGGCGGATTGCGCCCGCGACATTATCCTAAAGCACGATGACGCCGGAGTGCTTGGCCTTTTCCTCGGGCTCGACGTGGATGGTGATCACGGAGCCTTCGATGTCGGCCTGCAGCGCGGCCTCGACGTTGTCGCAGATGGCGTGCGCGGCGGAGACGGTCAGCTCGCCCGGCACCACCAGGTGGAAATCGATGAAGGTGATGCGGCCGGCCTTGCGGGTGCGCAGGTCGTGCGCCTCCAGCGCGCCTTCGCCGGCTTCCGAGATCAGCGCGCGGATGCGGTTGAGGATTTCCGGCGCGGGCGCCTCGTCCATCAGGCCGCCGACGCTTTCCTTCACCAGCCCCCAGCCCGACCACAGGATGTTGATCGCCACGAAGCCGGCGAGCAGCGGATCGAGGACCAGCCAGCCGGTGTAGATCGCCAGCAGGATGCCCGCGGCGACGCCGATGGAGGAGAACACGTCGGTCATCAGGTGGCGGCCGTCGGCCTGAAGTGCGGGCGAGCGCCGGGCGCGGCCGGCGCGGATCAGCACCGCGGCCCAGATGCCGTTGAGCAGGCTGGCCCCGAGATTGAGCCCCAGCCCCTGCCACGGCGCGTCGATGGCGCGCGGCACCAGAAAGGCCTGATACGCCTCGTAGAACACGGACACGGCGGCGAGAACGATCAGCACGCCCTCGAGGACGGCGGCGATGTATTCGGCCTTGTGGTGACCGTAGGGGTGGTTGCGGTCGGCGGGCTTGGCGGAATAGCGCACGGCGATGAACGCCGCGCAGGCGGCCGCCACATTGACGATGCTCTCCAGCGCGTCGGAATAGAGCGCGATCGAGCCGGTCAGCGCGTAGGCGACATATTTCAGCGCCAGCACCAGCACACCGACGCCGATGCTGCCCAGAGCGAGTTTCGAGACCTGATCCATCCAATGTGCGTAGGCGGCGCGGGCCGGGGCGTCAACGGGGAAGGTGGGGCAAGGGTGGAAAACGGATGCGAGGGCGATGGTGTGCCGTCCTTCCGGGGGGGGCATCGAAAGCGGAAGCGTTCCGCGCCCGCTCATGCGGCGACGCCAGAGGCGTCAGGCGCCCGGTTGAGAATTTAATTAATTAAATATAATCGGACATTTCGGCGGTACGTCGCAAGTATAGACGTGCGGATAACGCGAAAAAGCAAGATTCAACGAGGAATGCTGGCAAATATCACTGCGTGTGCAATCGGAATATCATTTGATCGTATGCCGGATTGGAGGGATTCCGTGTGGGTGGAATTTTTCATCCGGGTTTCATAACGCGAACATTTGAATTTATTGCAGTGTCGGAGGAAGTCATGGCCCGCATTTATCATGGCCTGTCACGCTATGACAGGCTGCTCAAAGAGTGTCTTTCCAACGAAGCCTTGAATGAACACGCCGTATTTCCGCAGACGTTCGGCTATCTTCTCGGGAAGAATCCGATCACCGGGAACCTGAGCAAGCAGACCATCGTTGACGGCTTCGACGCGCTGGTGGAGACCATGCGGACGGACGTCGTATCGGATGGCCCCGCCGACGCGGGAATGACGTTCTTCGGCCAGTTCGTCGATCACGACAT
>JBFHII010000192.1:0-5881 GCA_041596535.1 Breoghania sp.
AAGACGGTGGCGACGCTGAAGTATCCGTCGAACACGATCACCACGCCGACCTACGCGATGAAGTCGATCGGCGGCTTCGATCCGGAAGCCGAGGGCGTCACCTTCCTGCAGTTGCCCTTCGGCGCCCAGATCCAGGCGGTTGTCGACGGACGCGCCGATTTCGCCACCGTGTTCGAATGGGACGCCAGCATCGCGGAGACCAAGTTCGGGCTCGAGACCGTGTTCTCGCTCGGCGAGGCGCTCGGGCCGGCCATGTTCACCTCGAGCTTCGTCACCAAGGAGTTCCTCGATGCGAACCCGGAGACGGTGCAGAACTACTGCAATGCCCTCGCCGAGGCCCAGAAGATGCTGCACGAGGACGAGGCGGTGTTCGCCGAGATCTCGACGATCGAGTTCCCGCAGATCGAACCGGCCGTCATCGCCGCAGCGCGGTCGCGCTTCTTCGGCCCGGCACCGGTGGTGCCGCGCAATCCGACGATCAGCGAGACCGAGTGGAAGGCCATCATGGCGCATGAACTGGGCGCCGGCACCCTGCGCGCCGATCTGCCCTATGCGCAGATGGTCAACAATTCCTTCGCCGAGAAGGCGACCAAGGAGTTCGGACTGTCGTGACATCGTCTAACAGCGGCGCGCGGCGCCTGAAATTGCCGACACGGCCGGAGGCGATCGAGTTCGATCCCTCCGCGACCGCCCTGATCGTGGTCGACATGCAGAACGCCTATCTGTCCAAGGGCGGCTACCTCGATCTCGCGGGCTTCGATCTGAGCGGAGCCGACGCGGTGATCGCCACGACGGCGAAGCTGATCGCCCGGCTCCGCGAGGCCGGCATGCCGATCATCTTCCTGCAGAACGGTTGGGACCCGGCCTATGTCGAGGCCGGAGGCCCGGACTCGCCGAACCAGGCGAAGTCCAACGCGCTGAAGGTGATGCGCAAGCGGCCGGAGCTGAACAGCCAGTTGCTGGCCAAGGGCGGCTGGGACTACGCACTGCATGACGACATGCACAGGGAACCCGGCGACCTGCTGATCCAGAAGTCGCGCTACAGCGGCTTCATCAACACGCCGCTCGACTCGATGCTGCGCAGCCGCGGCATCACCCATGTGCTGGTCGCCGGCGTCGCGAGCAATGTCTGCGTGGAGACCACGATCCGCGACGCCTTCGGGCTCGAATACCACGCGATCATGGTCACCGACTGCTGCCTGCAGGCGGGCCCGCGCGCGCTTCACGACGCGACGATCTTCAACGTCGAGACGTTCTTCGGCTGGACCACCACCAGCGAGCAGATCGAGGCGGGACTGGACGCGCTCTAGGCGCCTCTCGCCCTCAGACAAGGATACGAACCATGTTTACCCCCATCATCCCCGACGGCGCGGCCAAGCCGCTCGCGCCCTATGTCCACGGCAGCAAGGTCGGCGAGACGCTTTACGTCGCCGGTACACTGGCGATCGGCGAGGACGGCAGCTCCGTTCATGTCGGCGACATCAAGGCACAGACGAAATACGTCATGGAGCAGATCCTTGGCGTGGTGAAGGCGGCCGGCGGCGATCTGGAGAACATCGTCTACAACGCCATCATCCTGAAGCGACGCGAGGACTACGCGGCCTTCAACGAGGTCTACGCCGAGTATTTCGGCGCCAACCCGCCCGCACGCTACTGCATCATCGCCGAGCTTGTCCGCGATGAGTTCCTGGTCGAGATCGTCTCGACCGCGCACATCCCTGCATAGACGGCGAGCCAGCCATGCAAACTTCCACGCCCCAAGAAGCCGGCGCACGCGGCGCTTCCCGCCGCCTGCGCGTCAAGGTGTTCACCTGCCAGGTGCTGCTGCTGGCCGGCATTCTGCTGGCCTGGGAGCTCGGAATCCGGCTCGGCTACATCAAGGCCTATATCTACGGCACGCCGTCGGGCGTTCTCAGCGCCTTCGGCAGCCAGATCCTCGACGGGTCGCTTCTGCGCCATTTCTGGGTCACCGCGCAGGAAGTCGTCATCGGCTTCTTCATCGGCAACCTGCTGGGCACGCTGACCGGACTGCTGCTGTGGCTGTCGCCACTGTGGGCGCGCATCCTGCACCCCTACATGATCGCGCTCAACGGCGTGCCCAAGATCGCGCTGGCGCCGCTGATCATCGTCTGGTTCGGGCTCGGCATGAGCTCGAAGATCGCGATCGCCGCGATCATCACCTACATCGTCGCGCTGGTGACCTCCTACAACGGCACCCAGCAGATCGACACGGACCTGATCCGGCTGATGCGCTCGCTGGGTGCCAGGCCGCTGCAGATCTTCCGCACGATCATCATGCCGGGAAGCCTGCCGTGGATCGTCGCCGCCTTCCGCCTCAACGTCGGTTTCGCGCTGATCGGCGCGGTGGTCGGCGAGTACATCTCCGCCGAGGAAGGTCTTGGCCAGCACGTCTATTACTCGGGCCAGCTCTACGATCTCAACAGCGTCTGGGTCGGCATCTTTTCGCTGATGGCGATGGCCCTGATGCTCGAGTTCGTCGTCGCCTGGGTCGAAAAGAAACTTCAGTGGTAGGAGCACCTCAGATGCCCTTTGCTCAACTCTCCGATGGCGCGCAGCTCTACTACGAGGAACACGGCAGCGGCCCGCCGCTGATGATGGTCGCCGGCCTCGGCGGTCTGGGATCCTACTGGGGACCGCAGATCGAGCGCTTCGCCAAGCACTACCGCGTGATCCTGCACGATCACCGCGGAACAGGTCAGAGCACGCGCTCGCAGATCGACTATTCGCTGGAGCAGATGGCCCGCGACACCCTGGAACTGATGGACGCGCTGGGGCTGGAAAAGGCCGATTTCGTCGGCCATTCGACCGGCGCCTCGATCGGCGAGATCCTGGCCGTCACCGACCCCGATCGCATCGGCAAGCTGGTTCTAGCCTCCGGCTGGACCAAGGCCGACGGCTTCTTCCGCCGCTGCTTCGAGGTGCGCCGCGAACTGCTGCTGTCGGCCGGGCCGCAGGCCTACATCAAGGCCACGCCTTTGTTTCTGCACGCCAACTGGTTCATCCGCGACAACATCGAGGAGATCGAGCGCTGGGAAACATCGGTCTACGGCGGCGACCACGACGTCGGCATCATGCGCAGCCGCATCGACGCGCTGCTCGCCTACGACTGGACCGACCGGCTGGCCGAGATCGCGCACGATGTGCTGGTCGTCGGGGTGGCCAATGACAACCTGACGCCGGCCTATTTCTCCGAAGCGCTCGCGGAAATCATCCCCGACGCCAAGCTGGTGATCATGGACGACGGCGGCCATGCCGCCTCGCAGACCATGCCCGAGGCGTTCAACGACATCGTGCTCGATTTCCTGCTGGAAGGAAAAGCCTCATGACCGAAACCGATACAGTCCTTTCCGCCGCGCAGGTGCGGGTCGCCTACAACGCCGGCACCCCGGCGGAGGTCGAGGCGGTGCAGGACATCACGCTGGAGCTGCGGCGCGGCGAGGTTCTGGCGCTGGTCGGCCCGTCGGGCTGCGGCAAGACCACCCTGTTCAACGCCATCGCCGGTCTGATCCCGATCCAGGGCGGGCGCGTCGAGGTCGGTGGCGAACGGGTCGAAGAGGCCAAAGGCCACGTCGGCTACATGCTGCAGAAGGACCTTTTGCTGCCGTGGCGGTCGGTCATCGACAACGTCATGCTGGGGCTGGAGGTGCGCGGCACCCGCGGCGCCAAGGCGCGCGCCATCGCCATGGACCTTATCCAGCGCTACGGCCTCGGCGGCTTCGAGAACAGCAAGCCGGCCGGCCTGTCCGGCGGCATGCGCCAGCGCGTGGCGCTGATGCGCACGCTGGCCTTCGATCCCGACGTCATCCTGCTGGACGAACCGTTCTCCGCGCTCGATTTCCAGACGCGGCTGCTGTTGCAGGCCGACGTGGTGCGCATCATCAAGGAACAGAACAAGAGCGTCATCCTGATCACCCACGACATCGGCGAGGCGATCTCCATGGCCGACCGGATCGTGGTGCTGACCAACCGCCCCGCGCGGGTGAAATCGGTCTACGAGATCGACCTGCGCGACCAGACCGCCGGTCCCGTCGGCATCCGCACCCATCCAGAGTACCAGCGGCTGTTCGCGCAGATCTGGTCCGAGCTGGAGATCTCCGGCATCGCCGAACCGGCGGCAGCCAGCGCCTGAGCGCATCGGCCGGTTCGCAACCGCGCGCGGTGAGCCGCGTCAGCCCTTCCAGCGCACCGGCGGGTCGAGCGGGTTGACCATGCCGACCGGCGGCTGACCGGTCTTGCCGCGTTTGGCGGCCCAGGTGTTGAGCATGTCGTGGATCTCCGCCTGGCGGCCCGAAAGTCCCGGCAGGTTGAAGGGATCCAGCCCCGCCCAGGGCACGAAGGGGTTCTTGCGCAGCGAGCCATAAAGCCCCAGCCGCACGGTCGGCTTGTGGCTGACGGCGCGGGCGTGAAAACCGTGCGTGTCGGCGACCACCAGCGTGTTGGCCGGCACGGCGACGCGCACCGGCTCGCCGTAGCCCATATGCGACAGGTCGTCGTCGCTCACCCGGAACGAGCCGAGCGCATGCATCGACAGCCCGCCATCGCGCGCGGTGATCGCCTGTTCGCGTTCCCATGCAAGCCGCTGCGGCGTCATCCGGTGCGAACCCGGCACGAAGGTAAACGGCCCACCGTCATCCTCGACATCGGTGAGAAAGAACCACGCCTTGGCGGTGGGATGGAACGTGTCGGAGTGAAACACGGTCTGCGGATCGCGGTCGCCGCGATCGGGATCGGCGAAGACCGTGTGGATGAAGGTGATCGGATCGGCGTTACGCGAAGCAACGTAGCGCAGCAGCCCCTGGAACATCCGGCCGGTGACCAGCGCGCCGAGCTCGGGATACTGCCGCGTCATGGCGCGGGTGATCGGGCAGAAGCGGGTCACCGTCTGGCCCTGCTGCATCTCCTGGGCGGCGAATGCATTGCCTTCGATCTCGGCGCGCAGGCGCGAAAACGCCTCATCGGGCAGCGCGTTGCGGCGGACCACAAAGCCGTCGCGCGCAAATGCCTCCGCATCCTCGCTGTCGACCAGATGCCGCATCCGGCGGCGGCGCACATCCGCCATCCGCTGCGCCAGCATCACCCGCTTTTCGTGCAGGCCGAGGCGATTGAGGCGCGGGCTGCCGATGATCGGATTGCCGACAAAGGACTTTGCGCCCGTGGCCAGCTCCGCGAGCCAGATCGGCGCCTTGACGATATCGACAGCTTTCAACGCGGCACTCTCTTCCCGGACCTCACGAAAGGAAAGCGTACCGCATATTGAAAGTTTTGCGAAGGCGCTTACGGGGTCAGCGGATCGGTGGCGGCGTTCAGCCAGCCGCGCGTCTCCGTGTCGTGCTCGGGGTCGAGCTCGGGGCCGATCTCGGCGCGCACGCGGGCGTGATAGGCATCGACCCAGGCCCGTTCCGCCTCATCCAGCAATGCCACATCGATCAGCCGGCGCTCAAACGGCGCCAGCGTCAGCGTCTCGAAGCCCAGCATCGGCCGCTCGCCGCCAGCGATCTCCGACGGCTCCGTCACGCATTCCAGGTTCTCGATGCGGATGCCGTAGGCGCCGGTGCGGTAGTAGCCGGGCTCGTTGGACAGGATCATGCCCGGCTCCAGCGCCACCGTGCCGAGCTTCGAGATCCGCTGCGGGCCCTCATGCACCGACAGATAGGAGCCCACGCCGTGGCCGGTGCCATGATCGAAATCCAGCCCCGCCTTCCACAGCGCGATGCGCGCCAGCGTATCAAGTTGCGCGCCCGAGGTGCCGACCGGGAATCGCGCCGTGGCGATGCCGATGTGCCCCTTGAGCACCAGGGTGTAATGCCGCCGCATGTCCGCCGTCGGCTCGCCGACGGCCAGCGTGCGCGTGATATCCGTG
>JBFHII010000193.1:0-5841 GCA_041596535.1 Breoghania sp.
CAGGCTGGAGGCCGCGCTGCCGCGGCTCGGCCAGACCAGCGTGGTCGACCTGCTGGCCGCGGTCGGACGCGGCGAGACCTATGCGGCCGACGTCGTCAAGGCGGTGTATCCCGACTATCAGGACGAACGCGTGGCGCCGGAGCGCCCGGCAAGCACGGAAGGCTGGTTCGACGTCAAGGGCGGCGAGGGCATGAAGTTCCGCGTTCCCGGCGAGGCGAGCGACGGCCGGTCGCTGCCGATCCGCGGCCTGAAGGGCGATCTGCCCGTGCGCTTCGCACCGGCGGGCGGCGCCGTGCCCGGAGACCGCATCGTCGGCATCCTCACCCCGGGCGAAGGCATCACCATCTATCCGATCCACTCGCCGGCACTGACCGCCTTCGACAACGACGAACGCTGGCTGGACGTGCGCTGGGACATCGACGAGGACAATCCAGAGCGATTCCCCGCCCGGATCTCGATTTCATCGATCAACGAACCGGGATCACTTGCCACCATCGCCCAGATCATCGGCGAGAATGACGGCAACATCGACAATGTCCAGATGCTGCGCCGGGCGACCGACTTCCACGAGATGACCATCGACCTGGAAGTCTGGGATCTGAAGCACCTGAACCGGATCATCAACCATCTGCGCCGCTCGAGCGTGGTGTCGAACGCGGTGCGGGTAAACGGCTAGACGGCGGGTCGTGCCGACGGACGGGCCACGGGCCCCGACCGCGGTGCCGGAGCACTGAGTCGAACCACTGAACTTCACGGATTCCGGGCCGCAGGGGCTTGCCTGACTGGCATTGCGGCCTCACATGACGCATGATGCCGCTTCGGAGTGACAAACGGACACGAACCGAAGGCCTGCACGCGTGGGCCGACGAGAATACGCCGCACGCATGCACATCGTACGAACCGAAGCACGAACCGAAAATATCTCATGAGTTCTCGGTATTTGCGAAATCTCAAAGATTGAACGTAATACTCCGCTCACGCACGACCGGATTCCGCTTCAGTAACATCGCGTCTTGAGGCTTCAATAGAATGCTCTTCCAACGCCGGCATCCTCCGCACTGGATCGAAGTTCTGCGTGTCGCGCTCTGGCCGCGCCGCAGCTGGGTCCGTTCGGGCAAGTATTTTGCCAAGCGCGTGCTGCGGCTGACAGCCAGCCCCCATGCGATCGCGGCGGGAATTGCGGCGGGAGTCCTGGCATCATTCACACCGTTCATCGGTTTCCACTTCATCCTCAGCTTCGTCATCGCCTACCTCATCGGCGGCAACATGCTGGCGGCGGCACTGGGCACATCGGTCGGCAATCCGCTGACGTTTCCCTTCATCTGGGCCTCGACCTACCGGCTCGGCACCTGGATCATGAGCGGCACCCTGCCCGCGCACCGCAGCAACATGATCACCGAGAACCTGTTCGAGCAGTCGCTTGATTCGATTCTGCCGATCATCGAGCCGATGCTGCTCGGTTCCGTGATCCTCGGGACCGTCGTGGCCGCGGTGCTCTATGGCATCGTCTACGGCACGGTGCGCACCTATCAGACCACGCGCCGGGCGCGGCTGGCGGCACGCCGCGACGCGCGTGCCCTCGCCGTGGCCAGCACGGCGCCCCCCCTCGATGCGCAACCGGAACCGATGCCGGCCGACGCGCCCGCGCCGGAACCGGAAAAGCCCGCCGTTCCGCCGCTGAAGGGAAAACTGCTCGAGAAAGAGATGCAATGACGCTGCGCCTCGGCATCAACATCGATCACGTTGCCACGCTGCGCAACGCCCGCGGCGGCACCCTGCCCGACCCGCTGCGCGCCGCCCTCCTGGCGCAGGAAGCCGGCGCGGACGGCATCACCGCGCATCTGCGCGAGGATCGCCGGCACATCCGCGACGCGGACATCGCGCAGCTGATGGAAACGATCGAGATTCCGCTCAATCTCGAGATGGCGGCAACCGACGAGATGCGCGCCATCGCGTTGCAGCACCGGCCGCACGCCGCCTGCATCGTGCCGGAGAAGCGCGAGGAACGCACCACCGAAGGCGGCCTAGACGCGGCGGGGGGCTTCGACACGCTCAAGCCGCTCGTCGGCGCGCTGGGCGACGCCGGCATCCGGGTGTCGCTGTTCATCGAACCCGACCGGCGGCAACTGGACGCGGCGCTGGCCCTGGGCGCACCGGTGGTGGAGCTGCATACCGGTGCCTATTGCGACGCGGCGATGGCGTTCGACGAGACGGCCCGCAGCCTGCATCTCGAACGCATCGAGACGGCGGCCGCACACGGCGCGGCGATCGGACTGGAAGTGCACGCCGGTCACGGGCTGACCTTCGACACCGTGGCGGAGATCGCGCGGCTGCCGCAGATCAAGGAACTCAACATCGGCCATTTCCTGATCGGCGAGGCCGTGTTCACCGGGCTTGCCGAGGCCATCGCCGAAATGCGCCGGCGCATGGATGCGGCCCGCGGCGAGAGCGCCGCCGCATGATCATCGGAATCGGCAGCGATCTGATCGACATCCGCCGCATCGAGAAGACGCTGGACCGCTTCGGCGAGCGCTTCATCCGGCGCGTCTTCACCGAGGTCGAGATCGCCCGCTCCGAACGCCGCAAGGAACGCGCCGCCTCCTACGCCAAGCGCTTCGCCTCCAAGGAGGCCTGCTCGAAAGCCCTGGGCACCGGCATTCGCGGCATCCGCTGGCAGGAAATGGGCGTCGTCAACCTCAAGACCGGCCAGCCGACGATCGCGCTCAACGGCAAGGCCATGGCGCGGCTCAACTCCATGCTGCCGCCGGGATTCTCCGCACGCATCGATCTCACGATCACCGACGATTATCCGCTGGCGCAGGCCTTCGTGGTGATTTCCGCGTGGCCGAGCGACTGGCCGCAGCCGCTCGCGCCGACCGTTCACGCCCCCCGGCCGGCGCGGTTCGCGCAAGATCTGGATCCGCCTCAGGAGGGCTGAGCCGCCGCAACGCTGCAACACGCGCCAAGTTTCGCACGCATTGACCCGGCGCCGCGCCATATACATCTAACCCATGCGTTGCGTCCCACGTGCCGACCCAGTATCAAGGCCGCATCATGATCAGTTTCCATCACGGTGGCCGGGCGGGGCTACTCCGCCACACCGAACACATTTCGACAACGAAGGCGCGACAGGCCCGATGAGCGTTTCAAGCGAGAAGACGGAAAACAAAGGCGGCCTCGGCGAGACCGTGAAAGTTGTCGCGCAGGCACTGGTGCTGGCGCTGGTGCTGCGCACCTTCCTGTTTCAGCCGTTCAACATCCCCTCTGGGTCGATGATGGACAACCTGCTGATCGGCGACTACCTGTTCGTCTCCAAATACAGCTACGGCTACAGCCGCTATTCGTTCCCGTTCGGCCTGGGCCCGTTTTCCGGCCGCATCATGGCCAGCACGCCCGAACGTGGCGACATTGCCGTGTTCAAGCTGCCGCGCGACAATTCCACCGACTACATCAAGCGCGTGATCGGCCTGCCCGGCGACGAGATCCAGATGATCGACGGCGTGCTGCAGATCAACGGCGAGGCCGTCAAGCACGAGCGCATCGACGACTTCATCGAGACGGACCGCTACGGCAACGTCCGCCGCGCGCCGCGCTACCGCGAGACGCTGCCCAACGGCGTCAGCTACACGACGCTCGACACCTCGTCGAACGGCACCTGGGACAACACCCGCGTCTACAAGGTGCCGCAGGGCCACTACTTCATGATGGGCGACAACCGCGACAATTCCTCCGACAGCCGGGTTCCCAACGGCGGCGTCGGCTTCGTGCCGTTCGAGAACTTCGTCGGCCGCGCGGAAATCCTGTTCTTTTCGCTGAAGGATGGCGAGGCGGCGTGGAAGGTCTGGAACTGGCCGTGGTCGGTGCGCTGGGACCGGCTGTTCCAGACGCTTTGAGCGCGTCATGAAGCGAAACAGCCACGCACAGATCGAGATGCTGGAGGCAAAGCTCGGGCACCGGTTCCGCGACCGGACGCTGATCGAGCGGGCGCTGACCCATGCCAGCGCCCTGCCCACCGCGCGTGCCTCCACCGACAGCTACCAGCGGCTGGAATTCCTCGGCGACCGGGTGCTGGGGCTGGCGATCGCCGACATGATCACCACACAGTTTCCCAAGGCCGACGAGGGCGAACTCGCGCGCCGGCTCAACCACCTGGTGCGCCGCGAGACCTGCGCCGAGGTGGCGCTGGAACTGCATCTCGACACCGCCATGATCATCGGCGACAACGAGGCGCAGACCGGCGGACGCCAGAAGAAGGCGCTGCTGGGCGATATCTGCGAATCCGTGCTGGCCGCGCTGTATCTCGATGGCGGCTGGGACAAGGCCCGGGCATTCGTGGAGCGCCATTGGCGCGCGCGCATGATATCGTGGGGCGGCTCGCTGCGCGACGCCAAGACCACCTTGCAGGAATGGGCGCAGGGCAAAGGCCTTGAGGCCCCGCGTTACAGCGTGACGGGCCGCAGCGGCCCCGATCACGCACCGCGCTTCACCGTCATCGCCAGCGTCGACGGCATCGATGACGGCATGGGCAGCGGACCCTCGAAACGGATCGCCGAACAGGCGGCCGCCGAAACGATCCTGCGCCGCGAAGGCGTCTGGACGGAGACCGACACGTGACACAAGAAAACGGCCCCAAGGCCGAGGCTGCCCCCGACGCCACGGCCGTGCCCGCGGATGACGCCACGCCGGCCGCGGAAGAAACCTCCTGCGGCTTCGTGGCGCTGATCGGCGCGCCGAATGCCGGCAAGTCGACGCTGCTCAACGCGCTGGTGGGCACCAAGGTGTCGATCGTCACGCACAAGGTGCAGACGACGCGCGCGATCATCCGCGGCGTGGCGCTGCATGGCCCGGCGCAGATCATCTTCGTCGACACCCCGGGAATTTTCGCGCCCAAGCGCCGGCTCGACCGCGCCATGGTGGACACCGCCTGGGGCGGCGCCAAGGATTCCGACGCCGTGGCACTGCTGATCGACGCGCGCAAGGGAATCACCGAGGAGATCGAGGTGCTTCTGGAAAAGCTCGCCTCGATGAACCGGCCCAAGGTGCTGATTCTCAACAAGATCGACGTGGCCAAGCGCGATCACCTGCTGGCGCTGGCCGCGCGCGCCAACGAGATGGTGGGTTTCGAGCGCACCTTCATGGTTTCCGCGCTGACCGGCGACGGCGTGCCGGATCTGCTGGACTATTTCGCCACCAAGATGGACCCCGGCCCCTGGCTGTATCCGGAAGACCAGATTTCCGATCTGCCGATGCGCATGCTGGCCGCCGAGATCACCCGCGAAAAACTGTTCATCCGGCTGCACGAGGAAATCCCCTACGCCTCGACGGTGGAGACCACCGACTGGAAGGAATTCCGCAACGGCTCGGTGCGCATCGAGCAGACGATTTTCGTCGAGCGCGACAGCCAGAAGAAGATCGTGCTGGGCAAGAACGGCCAGACCATCAAGGCGATCTCGCAGGCCGCGCGCGAGGAGATCGGCGAGGCGCTGGAGCAGACCGTGCATCTGTTCCTGTTCGTCAAGGTGCGGAGCTCCTGGGCGGACGATCCCGAGCGCTACCGCGAGATGGGGCTGGAATTCCCGCGTTAGTATTCGTTGAATACCGGCCGCCGGCTCAGGGTGATACTGACGTGCGGTCGGCTGGCACCATCGCGAGGGGCCAGTCAGCACCGCACTTCAACCGGACCACAGCCTCGCAGAGAGCGCATCCGATGCTTCGAGACGGGCCGCTGGCCCTCCTCGGCATGACGTTCGGTGTGTTGAGAACCATGGGACTTGTGCCCACACCCAGCGTCATCCTGCACCACGGCGCCGCTGCGTATTCGCCCCCCTCCCGACGTCCGGA
>JBFHII010000194.1:0-5820 GCA_041596535.1 Breoghania sp.
CTACACTGCGGATCTTCAGGCACGGCGTCGCGCGTGCCCCGGCGGGGATCGGCTGAACCGCCCGGCACTCTCTTGGGAAGGCTTCTGGATGCTGATTTTCGTCCGCGTTATGATCGCCCGGCTTGCCCGGAGCTTCTTGCTGGTTCCGGCCGTGATCGGTCTTACCGGCATTCTTACCGCGGTTGTGGTGGTTCAGATCGGGGACGGACTTCGCGAGTGGGTGGAACTGGTGTTTCCGACGCCGGGGCTGCCGACGGCGCGTGCCGTGCTTGCCACGATTGCGGGCGCGGCGTTGACGGTTCTCAGCCTGGTCTATTCCCTGACGCTGGTGGTGTTCACCCTGGCGGCAGGCAACATCAGTCCGCGGCTGCTGACCCGCTTCACCGAGGACAACGTGATCCAGGTAACGGCCGGTGCGCTGGCCGCGACCTTCTTCTATTCGATCCTTCTGCTGCAGCGGTCCGACACCGACATCGACCACGCGCTTTCCACCGGCATCGGCGTCGTCTGGTCGGTGATGTCGATCTGCCTGGTCATCCTTTTCATTCACAACGTGGCCACGCGCATCACCATCGACGAGGAGATCGCTCGCATCGGTCGCAGCCTGTCACGCCATATCGAGATGCTGATCAAGGATTCCGATGACGGCACCTCCGGTTCGTGCGACCGGCTCGATGACATCCGCCCGAAGGCGGAAACCACCGACGTGGCGAGCGTGTGCAACGGATATGTCGACGCCATCGATATCGAACGGTTGCGCTCGGTGGCTGTCAGGCACGACCTGTTCGTCGAGGTGGTGGCAACCCCGGGGCAATTCGTGGTTCGCGGCTGCCCGCTGCTCAGCTATGCCGGCGAGCTGGACGCGAACGGGCGCAGGGCGCTGGAAGCCGCCTTCATCATTTCCAACAACAGGACACCGGAGGCGGATCTGGATTTCTCCATCCTGTTGCTGGTGGAAATCGCCCAACGGGCACTGTCGCCGGGGTTGAACGACGGCTTCACCGCGATTGCCGTGATCGATCACCTGTCGGGTGCCTTCTCGAAGATCCTCACCCGGCCCGAGCCCTCGTCCCTGTATCGCGACGACGAGGGCACGGCGCGCGTGTGGTGCGAGCTAGTGTCGGTCGAGCGGCTCCTGGGCACGGCGTTCCACCCCTTGCGGCGGGACGGCATGACCAATCTCACCGTGATCCTGCGGCTGCTGGCGGCCATCGGGAGACTGGCGATCGTGGCGCGTCCGATCTATCGCGATGTCCTCATCCATCATGTGGACCTGATCGCCCAGGACGGGGAGGCGTTCGATTTCAACGAGGATGACCGGGCCGAACTGGCCCGTGCGTGCGACCGTGTCCGAAAGGCTCTTGGCCGCGAGGATTGAGTGCGGCCCCCGTCGGGCGTCCCTGACGCATCGTTCCGGCTGCAGGTGCGCGGCCGGAGCGCGTGGCGGCCTTGCGGCGGTGATCCCGCGCAGCGCGCAAGAAAATGCCGCCGGCGACGGGTCGCGGCGGCTTGGGTAATAGGGGCGCCCTGGGGTACCGTTGCGGGCTCTCTCTCTACAGCGTTCCTGCGACGACCTTCATGCCGGTGGGCCAACCGGTGCAGAAGGTCATCTGCTTGCCGTCGACACAGCGCACGTTCAGGGTTTCGCGCGTTTCCGTGATCTCGGCGCGGTTCTGCTTGGCGGCATGATTGGTGATCTGGGGCACCGGCGCCTCGGCGCGGTTGCCGGTCGCTGCGATCAGCGAGGCGGTCGCGGCCAGCGACATCGCAATGGCGAGGATCAGTGTCAGGGCGCAAAGGTGCATGGACGTCATTTTCATATCACTACCTCCGCCTGTACAACGGCCGGGGCGCGATTTGGTTTCATAAAAATTAACACCGGACGGTCGCGCGGCCTACTTTTCGGCCGCGGCAAGGGGCGTGGGCGGCCGGTTACGCGTCGGGCCGGTCGCTGGCCGGCACCATCACGTCGAGATAGCCGCGCAGGATCTCGATCCGCGCCGGCAGGGAGACCTTGACCAGTTCGCCATCGATGGAGGCCGTGATTTTCGAGCGCTTGCGGCCCATGGCGGTCAGTGTCGCCCGATCCGAGAGGAAGGCTTCGATGTCGGGGTTCTCGTCCAGCCTGCCGAGCATGGCGTCGGCGCCCAGCCGCACCAGCGCCGGCGGGTCGAAACTGTGGCTGACATAGACGCCGAGCTTGCCGCTGGTGACGTCATCCGGATAGGGCATGTGGCCGGGGCCGAAGGGATTGTTCGACACGACGATGGCCGAGGAGGGGCGCGCCCGTTTCTCGTCGTCGAGGTGCAGTGCCAGTTCCAGGCGCGAGGGCGCACGCACGGTCAGCCAGAAGGCCTTGATGCCCGCGAGGATTTTTCCCATGCGCGAACTGTGGGCCATCGTCTCGCGCTGCTTCACCAGCCTCGGATGCAGGCCGAAGGACACGTGGTGCAGATACATCTGGCCGTTGACCGAGCCGGTGTCGATCTTCTGGGCCCGCCCGCCCGCCACCGCCGCCGCGGCCGCTTCGATGTCCGTGGGGAGGCCGAGCGACCGGGCGAACAGGTTCATGGTCCCCAGCGGCAGGAAGCCGAGCGTCGCGGAGTTTTTCGCCAGATCATGGGCGCATCGCGACAGGGTCCCGTCGCCGCCGCCCAGCACGATCAGGTCGAACGGTTCCTCATCCGGGTCGTTGAGCCGTTTCGTTTCCTCGCCCAACGCCTTCGGCGGCCGCGCCCTGATGTCCACGATATCGCCGCGCGCTTCGAAAGGCGCCGCGATCAGCCGGCCGAGCTCCGCACTGTCCTGCGCGCGCGCGGTGCCGGCGTTCTCGTTCAGCAGGATGCAGACCTTGCGGGCGGCCTGGGCGAACGTGTCGGTGGTCATGCTGGGGGCCGATGTGTTGACGAAGGGTGCCCTGTCATAACCGCCGAGGCGCCGGTTGGTTCCAGAAGGCTCGCTCATGCGGCCCGATGGTCGGAGCGGTGCCTGAAACGGCATGCACCCGGTGGGGGACCACCGGGTGCATGGGAGCTTGAGAGGACCGGTTCGCTGTGTCACGCCGGTTTTTGTTCCGCGTCGGTGGGTCGATGGGGGGCGCGAAACTCTCTGCTGGCCTTTGGTGCGCCTGATCCGGCAAGCTTGCCGTGAATCCGGAAGAGTGGAGGAACCGGATTCCCGACGGCCGGAGGAGGCGCCCTCAGCCAAGCCTGCCGATATCCTATCAAGAGCCATGCCAGTTCTCGGGTGAGCTCCGGAAACGGCACGCATTCACACCGAATTGAGGGTTTTGCGGGCGTGGGGAACACATGACGTTGCGGCGCGGCGCGATCGCATATTCCCAAAATCGGAAGTTTTGAGAGCTGCTTTTCGCAATTTGCGAATGACGATGCCGATATTGCGAAGCGGATTGCTGGTCAAGGGGGGTGCTGGTGATGCTACGATCGCACGCCAGTGGAATGGACGGCGGTTGCGCCGCGGGGCCTGACCTCGTGGGCGGACGCCGGGCCGACATGCGGAAGGGGCGTGAATGCGCACCGGAGAGGGATCTGCTGGATACCGACAGGGCAGCGCGCTGATGCGCCGCGGCGCCGCAATCGCGCTCGTTCTGGCGGCGGCGATCGCGAGCATCCTTGTCCTGCCTGGTGAAGGCTCCGGCGTCGCGCTGGGCCAGGATGCATCCGCAGTTGCCGATGCCGTAGCGGGACCCGACACGTCCGAGCGGCGTTATGAGAGCCTGCGCAGCGCGGCGATCATCGCTGTCGCGGGCCTTGTGGCGCTGGTGGTCGCCTTGACGCTGATCGTCGGGTTCCTGGCGCTGCGCCACCGGCGCGTGGTGCGCGAGTTCCAGCAGCTCGCGGCACTGGAAGGCGCCCACGGTGACGAGATCGATGAAGCGCACAGGCAGGCGAGCGAGCGCGAGACGGAACTGCGCGCGGTGCTCGACATCATGGTTGACGGCGTGCTGACGATCGATGCGCACGGCCGTGTGTTGTCGTGCAACCCGGCCACGCAGAGATTACTTGGTTACGCGGGCGCGGATCTGTTGCAACTGGACATCCGGCGGCTGTTCTTCGACAGCGATGGCGAGGATCTCTTCGCCTTCATCGTCAATGATGGGAGCGCGCCGCCCGGTTCGCGGCCCGACTCGCGACATGGCGAGGTCACCGGTATCACCAGATATGGCCGCATGGTCCCTCTGGATACGTCGTTGTCGGAAATGCAGCTTGCGGGGCGGCGTCAGTTTGTTCTCATCCTGCGCGATCTGTCCGCCCGCAAATCGGCCCTTGCGCGGATCAACGAGATCGAGAACCGGCTGATCAATGCGATCAACGTCCTGCCGGATGGTTTCGTCATCTACGATCAGGACGACCGTCTCGTCATGTGCAACCAAAAGTATCGTGAGATTTACAGCCGCAGTTCGGACATCATCCTCGTGGGGCGCAAGTTCGAGGACATACTGCGCGAGAGCGTGCGGCGCGGGCAATATGCCGGGGCGGCCCGGGATCCGGAATTATGGATCGCCGAGCGCCTGCGCCGCCATCGCGGCTCCACGTCGACTGCCGAGCAGGAGCTTTCCGATGGCCGCTGCCTGCGGATTATCGAGCAGCGCACACCGGACGGCGGCACCGTTGGTTTTCGCGTCGACATCACCGAGCTGAAGCGGCGTGAAGCCGCGCTTCAACGGAGCGAAGGCCTGCTGCGAGCCACGGTTTTCGGTGCTTTCGAGGGCATTATCGTCACCGACGAGACAGGCAAGGTGCTGACCTTCAACCCGGCCGCCGAGTCGATCTTCGGCTATACCGCGGCGGAGGCCGCCGGCGCCAATGTCTACGATCTGCTGCTCCCCGAACCGAAGCGTTCGCGTTACAAGGCTGGTCTGGCCGACTTTCTGGAGACCGGCCACGGTCCCTTGCTGGATCGACGATGGGAAACGGAGTGCTTGCGCAAGGATCTGTCGATAGTCCTGGTGGAGGTCGCGGTCACGGTATCTGAAAGCGCCGACGGGCAGCTTTTCATCGCCAACGTCCGCGATATCACCGAAGAGAAGGCACGGGCACAGGCGCTGGAAGAAGCGCGCCACAAGGCCGAGGTGGCGAGCCGGGCCAAGGCGAGCTTCCTTGCCGTGATGAGCCACGAGATCCGCACGCCGCTCAACGGGGTGCTGGGGCTTCTGGATTTGCTGGCGGCAACCGGTCTCGACGACAAGCAGCGCGCCTATGTGGAGACCGCCGGGGAATCGGCGCAGGCGCTGCTCGCGATCATCAACGATGTCCTGGTGTTCTCCAAGATGGAGGCCGGCAAGCTCGATCTGGAGCCTGAACCGGGATCGCTCAGCCGGCTTGTCGAAGGGGTCGGATCGCTGATGGCGCCGCGCGCTGCCGAGCGCGGACTGACGCTGACGGTGTCGCTCGCCGACGCCATTCCCGACCTGGTCTGGGTCGACATGGGGCGCTTGCGGCAGGTGCTGCTGAATCTTGTCGGCAATGCGCTGAAGTTCACCGAGGCCGGAACCGTTTCCATCGAGCTGAGCCGTGTCAGGGCCAGGGAGGCGCGCGGCGTGAACGGCGGCACGCATCGCTTCCGGTTTGCGGTGCGCGACACCGGCATAGGCATTCCCGCCGACAAGATTCCCGATCTTTTCGCGGAGTTCGCCACCCTGGACAGCTCCTATTCGCGCCGCTACGAGGGCACCGGGCTCGGACTGGCGATCTGTCGGGAACTGGTCACCCGCATGGGCGGGCACATCGGCGTGGAAAGCACGCCCGGCGAGGGTAGCACTTTCTACTTCGAACTGCAGTTGCGCGAGGCCCCGGCCGC
>JBFHII010000195.1:0-5818 GCA_041596535.1 Breoghania sp.
CGTCTTGCCCTTGAAGTCGTCGACGGAGGTGAACTTGGTGCCCGGCTTGGCCACCACCCAGACGGATACGTAGCCGACGATCTTGGCGATGTTGACCATCTGCGCGCCCTCGACCGTTGCATTCACCGACATGCCGGTGCCGGTGACCGCGAAATCGGCCGATCCAGACAGCAGCGCCGGGACCGGCTTGGCAATGCCGCCGGCCGACTTGATGGACATGTCGAAGCCGTGCTTGGCGAACAGGCCCTTGTGGGCGGCGACATAGAGCGGGATGTAGAAACCCAGGTGGATGGCTTCGGAGATCGTCGCCGGTGTGGCGGCGCTTGCCAGGGGCGCGTGGCCGAAGGCGGAAAGCCCGGCGGCGGCGGTCAATCCCGAGACGAAGGTTCTGCGGTTGATCTGGGGCATGCGTGTCATGTCGGAGCTCCTGCAAACTGGGCGGATCTGGCGGTCGAATGGGGCGATACGGCTGCGCCCGGTGCCGCTTTGCGCGATCTCGAAGGGCGCCGCCGGCGGCGGTTCTTGATGTCGATGAGGGAAGGCTAGCAGAGCCTTTGTGCGTTCGAATATTGCTGTATGGAGCATTACGCGTTGCCGAAATTCGAACGCAGATCGCGGCGGCTCGGCATTTTTGCGGGCGTGCTGTATCCGCCCGCGACGGCCGCAGGGCAGGGGAGCGGCGACAGGTTTGGTGTGGTGACTGGGGGGGAGGTTGGCAGGGAGAGACGGCGTGGCGCCGAAGACTGGCGGGGGGCGCTAGTCGCGTGCGCCGAGGTCGGTCAGCGTGGCGATGATGGTCTTGAGGAACTCGGCTGTGGCGAACGGCAGGTCCCGGTCGCGATGGACGCAGACCGATGTGCGGGCATGCGCGCAGTCCTCCGCCAACAGCGGAATCGCGCGCAGCCTCGCCTGCGCCACCTCGCTGAGCACCGAAACCGCCGGCATAAAGGCGATGGCCCGGCCCGAGATCGCGAGCGTCTTGGTCAGTTCCAGCGAGTTCGTGGTCACCCAGATCGCCGGCGTCAGCCGTTCTCGGCGCATGGCGTTGTCGATCATCTGGCGCAGGCCGAAGGCGGTGTCGGGCAGGGCCAGCGGATAGGCGAGAATGTCGCGCAGCCGCAGCGACTTGGCGTCGGCGAGCGGATGGTCGACGGCGACCAGGCAGTCGAGCGGCTCGGCGTATTCGTACACGGTGACGATGTCGGCGCGTTCGCTCACGTTGAAGCCGATGCCGATATCCGCTTCATCGTGCACCAGCGCCTCGATGATGCGGTCTGTGGAGCCGGTCTTGATCGTGAAGCTGATGCCGGGATAGCGATCCTGGAACTGGCTGAGAACCCGCGGCAGGAAGTCCGCCACCATGCCCTCGATGGCATAGGCGGTCACATGGCCGCGGCGCAGGCCGCGCAGGTCGTCGACGGCAGCGCGCACCCGGTCGAGATCGCGGAAAGTTCGCTGGGTCTGGCGCGCCAGCAGCACCCCGGCCGCCGTCAGCCGCATGCCCTGGTTGGTGCGCTCGAACAACGGCGCGCCAAAATCGTGCTCGAGGATCTGGATCTGCCGGCTGATCGCCGAGGGAGCCACGTGCAGGCTCTCTGCGGCCTTGCGGATGGATCCTGTGCGGGCCGTCTCCTTGAAGTACTTCAGTGCATTGAGTTGCATTGCCGTCGCGGTCTCCCTGAAGCCGCGCGCAGCGGGCCTATTCCATCGCCAGGATCATGTTGCGCACGACGGGATAGATCTCGCGCTGCCAGCGCTTGCCGTTGAACACGCCGTAATGGCCGACGTTGGCCTGCAGATGGTGGCGCTTGAGGTGCGGGCGCAGCGAGCGGCACAGGTCGTGCGCGGCGGACGTCTGGCCCAGCGCGCAGATGTCGTCGCGGCCGCCTTCCACCGTCAGCAGTGCCGTGCGGGTGATCGCGGCGGGATCCACGGTGCGGCCGCGGTAGGAAAAATCCCCCGTCGCCAGTTCCGCCTTGTGAAACACCCGGTCGATGGTCTCGATGTAGAATTCCTCGGTCATGTCGAGGACGGCGAAATACTCGTCGTAGAAGGTCTTGATCTTCTCCGCCTCCTCCACGCGGCCCGCGGCCAGGTGCTCGTAGAGGTTCTTGTGCGCCGTCTTGTGGCGCTCCATGTTCATCGCCATGAAGGCGGTGAGCTGCAGGAAGCCGGGATAGACCCGCCGTCCGGCGCCGGCATAGCGTCCCGGCACGGCGGTGATCACCGAGCGCTTGAACCAGCCCAGCGACTTGGCCACCGCGAATTCGTTGACGTCAGTGGGGCTCTCGCGCGGATCGATCGGCCCGGCCATCAGCGTCATGGTGCGCGGTGTTGCCGGATGCTTGTCCTCCGACATCACCGCCACGGCGGCGAGCGTCTGCACGCAGGGCTGGCAGACCGCCAGCACATGAGCGCCCGGGCCGATCTCCTCCAGGAACGTGATGATGTATTCGATGTAGTCCTCGACGCCGAATTTCCCCGCCGCGACGGGGACGTCGCGGGCGTTGGCCCAGTCGGTGATATAGACCTCGTGGTCGCGCAGCAGGGTCTCGACAGTGCCGCGCAGCAGCGTCGCGAAATGGCCCGACAGCGGCGCGACGACCAGCACCTTGGGCTGCGGCGTCTCGATATCCTTGGAAAACCGCAGAAGCTGGCCGAAGGGCAGGTCCAGCGCGACGTCCGTTGTCACCGGCACGATCCGGTTGCCCACGGGCACCGAGTCGATCGCGAAATCCGGCCGCTCGTGGGTGATCTCGAAGCGGCTGACCATCTCGAGGCTGGCGGAGAGCTGGCGCCGCGCCGTTTGCCCGACGGTCCCGAACACGCTGTCCATCATCGTGTTCATGGTCTGCGCCAGCAGGCGCATGGGCGCGACGAGATCGTCGTGGAATTGGTAGGTCTGATAGAGCACAGGTGCATCCTTTCGCGTCGCCCGGCCGCATCGGTCAGGGCGACTGAAAAAAGCTAGTGCAATTTATGCTGCATTGCGAGAGGATTGTCATCCCGTGCAGAATGATGCCGAAAGGACGCCCCCGGCGATGACAACTCTGACGATCTCGTCGAAGAACTATTCCTCCTGGTCGCTGCGTGGCTGGCTGCTGTGCAAAATGGCCGGGCTCAAATTCCAGGAGCAGGTCGTCGAACTCGACGACGAGGCCCGCCAGGAGCTGCTGCTGCTGTCGCCGTCGGTGCTGGTGCCGCATCTGGTGCACGACGACGTCAGCGTCTGGGACACGCTGGCGATCGGCCAGTATCTTGCGGAAACCTTTCCCAAGGCTGGGCTTTTGCCAAAGGACAAGGTGGCGCGGGCGCATTGCCGCGCGGTCTCGGGCGAGATGCATTCCGGCTTTCACAACCTGCGCTCTGCCCTGCCGATGAACCTCAAGGCGCGGCACAAGTCGTTCAAGATCTTTTCCGGCGCCCGGCCGGACGTGGAGCGCGTCAAGGCGATCTGGACCGAGTGCCTGGACGCCTATGGCGGGCCGTTCCTGTTCGGCGACGCCCCGGTGATCGCCGACGCCATGTATGCGCCGGTCTGCACCCGGTTCATTACCTATGCCGTCGATCTCGATGACCCGAAACTCGACGCCTACGTCCAGACGATTCTCGACTGGCCCTTGATGAAGGAATGGACCGAGGGCGCTGTCGCCGAACCCGACGAGATCATCGAGCTCGAGGTGGAATTCTAGGCGAGAGCGCACCTTCACGCCGCTTCGACCGCTGTCATCCCGGCCGCGGTGCGGCGCGCAGTGATGCGCCGCAGGCCCGGGAGCTCATGTCCCGATCCCATCCCGCCGCCGGGATCAACCCGCCAATTCGGCACGGCGCAGCGGCTGTCCGCCGCTAGAACGCCAGCGGGGCGTTTTCCTTGATTTCCTTGAGCACGAAGAAGGTGCGGATCTGCCGGACGCCCGGCAGCGCGATCAGCATCTTGTTGTGCAGGGTGTTGAAGTCATTCATGTCGCTGACCCGGATCTTCAGCAAATAGTCGAAGTCCCCGGCGACCAGGTGGCAGTCGAGCAGCTCCTTCATGCCCGCCACCGCGTGTTCGAAAGCGGCGAAGCTTTCCGGCGTCGAGCGGTCCAGCACCACGCCGACCATGACCAGCGTCCCGAGACCCACGGAGGCCGGGTTCACGTGCCCCGTCACCCGCCGGATGTGACCGCCCTCGTGCAGCGCCTGGGTGCGCCGGTGGCAGGTCGCCGGGCTGACATTCACCGCCTTGGCAAGCTCGGCGTTGGTCAGCCGCCCGTCCGACTGCAGATGGCGCAGGATATTCAGATCGATCCGGTCCAGCTCGCTCATGAAAGAATCTTCCGAAATTGCTCTAAATTTTATTCATAGGATGAAAGTAGAGGGCTTGTAACTCCAAATTTCAGAAATTTCGGGGTCCACTATGAAAGCACCTTTCGTGCGGCGACTGCTAGGCTTTTCGAAGCCAAAACAGGAGATCCGCCATGTCGTTGCTGGACAAATTCGAACGCTACCCGCTCACCTTCGGCAAGACCGCCATCGAGCATCTGCCCCGGCTGACCGAGGCGGTCGGCGCGGATGTCGAATTCTATGCCAAGCGGGATGACTGCAACTCGGGCCTGGCGTTTGGCGGCAACAAGCTGCGCAAGCTGGAATACATCGTGCCCGACGCCATCGCCAGCGGTGCCGACACGCTGGTGTCGATCGGCGGCGTGCAGTCCAACCACACGCGCATGGTCGCGGCGACGGCGGCGAAGATCGGCATGAAATGCGTGGTAATCCAGGAAAAATGGGTGCCGCACTACGACGCCGTCTACGACCGCGTGGGCAACATCATGATGACGCGGCTGATGGGCGCGGACAGCCGCCTGGTCGAGGACGGGTTCGACATCGGCATCCGCAAGAGCTGGGAGGATGCCATCCAGTCCGTCAAGGACGCCGGCGGCAAGCCCTACGCCATTCCGGCCGGGGCATCGGTGCACAAGTACGGCGCGCTCGGCTACATCGGCTTCGCCGAGGAGGTCGCGCAGCAGGAGGAAGAACTCGGGTTTACCTTCGACTACATGGTCGTCTGCGTCGTCACCGGCTCCACCCAGGCGGGCATGATCGTCGGCTTCGCCGCCCAGGACCGCGCCGACCGGGTGATCGGCATCGATGCCTCGGGAACGGTGGAGCAGACGCGCGCGCAGGTGCGCTCGATCGTCGACAACACGGCGGAGTTGGTGAACTTGGGCCGCGCCGTGCGCGACGACGAGATCCACATCAATCCCGACTATGCCTATCCGGCCTATGGTGTTCCGTCCGACGAGACCAACGACGCCATCCGTCTCGCCGCCCGCACCGAGGCGATGATGACCGATCCGGTCTATGAAGGAAAATCGATGCAGGGCATGATCGACCTGGCCAAAAAAGGGTTCTTCCCCAAGGGCTCCCGGGTCCTCTACGCTCATCTCGGTGGCGCGCCGGCCCTCAACGGCTACAGCTACTACTA
Organism: Breoghania sp.; assembly: GCA_041596535.1. Lineage (GTDB taxonomy): Bacteria > Pseudomonadota > Alphaproteobacteria > Rhizobiales > Stappiaceae > Breoghania. The sequence continues at coordinate 5,468 of JBFHII010000195.1, forward strand.
CAAGGACGGCTGAGCGCGCATAGCAACCACGCCGTACGAAGCGCATCGAAAGGGAGGTCGCCCGTGTCCACTGAGCATCTCATGTCCAACGAGCATCTCAAGACGGTCGAGCAACGGCTGTTGTGGCTGTCGCACTGGATGATCCACCATGCCAACCACATCCGCCCCAAGGTGGACGGCATCAAGATCGGCGGCCATCAGGCGTCCTCCGCTTCGATGGTGTCGATCATGACCGCGCTGTATTTCTCCGCGCTCAGGCCGGAGGACCGGGTTGCGGTCAAGCCGCATGCCTCGCCGGTGTTCCACGCGATCCAGTACCTGATGGGCAACCAGACGCGCGAGCGGATGGAG
>JBFHII010000196.1:0-5815 GCA_041596535.1 Breoghania sp.
CCAGTAACCACAGGCCGGGCTGTCCGTGCGCAAGACCCACCCCACGGATACCTGGATCCCCGGGCAGGCCTGCGGTCTCCCGAGGATGACACCGGGGAGGATGCGAGCGGGCTGCCTGCAATCCCCCCTCAAACCACCATGCGCAGGCCCACGACGGAGACCACGCCGATCGCCACCACGGCGACCAGCGGCAGCCGCGTGGCAGCCACGGCGCAGAGGCCTGCGGCGATGGTCTCGGCGGGGCCGGTGGCGATGGCAACCGGGGCGATGACGGCCATCAGCACGGCGGCCGGCACGGCTTCCAGCGCCGCCTTGATGCGGCCGGTCGCGGGGATGTGGCGCACCAGCACCAGGCCCGCCAGCCGGGTCGCGTAGGTGGCGGCGCCCATGGCGAGAATGGCGGCCAGCGTGTGCGCATCGACGCGCAGCATGGCGCCGAAATCCATGTCCCAGCCCGTCATCGCGTCTCCTCCGGCTCGAGCCGGGCGCCGGGCACATCCGCGCTCCAGTCACCCTCGGAGGGCGGCGTGTCCGCGCCGGGCCGCCACACCAGCGCCGCCGCCGCCATGCCGGCCAGCGCGCCGGCGAGGATGTACCACGGCCCGGCGACGACCTGGTGCACCAGCGCCGCGGTGCCGGCGCTGGCGATCAGCACAGCGCCGGTCGCCATGCCCTTCCAGAAGTTGACGATCAGCGCGATGAAGATGGCGGTGAAGGCGAAGTCGAAGCCGAACTCGGCCGGATCGCCGAGGGCCGGGCCGATCAGCGCGCCGAGCACCGACCAGACGTTCCAGAACGCGAAGAACACCGTCACCAGCCCGAAATAGAACGCCGGGGTGAAGGGCTGCCGCGCCGCGCGGGCTTCCGACAGCGCCCACAGCTCGTCGGCCAGGAAGAACAGGCCGAAAACCCGCGCCGCGGGATGAAAATTCCGCATCTTCGGAGCGATGGAGGCGCTCATCAGCACGTGGCGCATGTTGATCAGCAGGGCCGAGAAGCCCAGCGCCGCCCAGGGGGCCGGTGAGGTCCAGATGTCGACGGCGACGAATTGCGCGCTGCCGGCGAAGACGATGGCGCTCATCAGCGCGATTTCCAGCACAGACAGGCCCTTTTGTGCGGCGACGGCGCCCAGCAGCAGCCCGAAGGGCGCGGTCGCCAGCATCACCGGCAGGCCCTTGAGCAGGCCGGCGCGAAATTCGGAGGCGGGGGAGGACGTGGTCATGGGATCGGCCCGGCGGTTGATCGTCGTGGCCCGAATCCTAGGTGACGGGGGCCGCCCTGTCTTGGACAGAATTGCTCATCGCGCCGCCTCAGCGGTGCTCCTCCACAGTGGCGTCGATCAGCGCCTTGTTGAAATAGCGCAGCGCGCGGACGTGCAGCACCCAGCCGATGATCTTCGTTGCGTCCTTGCGGTCGACCACGGCGATGCGCGCCGCACCACTGGCATCGAAGGCGCGCAGGGCGGTTTCCAGCGCGTCGCCCGGCTTCAGGCTCGGCGCGCCGGAGGCCGGGTCGAAGGCTTCCGGTGCCTCGTCATCGCGCAGGGGTTCCATGAAGTCCGACACGTGCACCGAGCGGACCAGCCAGCGGTGGCTGCCTTCGCGCACCGCAATGCCGCGCATTTCCAGCTGCCAGTGGAAGTAGGAGCGGCCGTGCACGGCCAGCGTGATGCCGGTGGCGATCGAGACGGTGATCAGCAGCGCGATCGACAGCGCATAGCCGCCGGTCAGCTCGAAGACGATCATCGTCGTGGAAATCGGCGCGCCGAGCACGGCCGCCGCCACGGCCCCCATGCCGAGGATCGCGTAAAGCCCCTCGCTGGAGGCCAGCTCGGGAAACGCCTTCGCCGCGATCAGCCCGAAGGCGCCGCCGGTCATGGCGCCCAGGTAGAGCGCCGGCGAGAAGATGCCGCCGCCGAAGCGCGAGGCCAGGGTGATGGCGGTCGCGGTGGTCTTGGCCACCAGCAGCATCAGCATCAGGGTCAGCGGCAGGTTGTTCTTCAGCGCCGCGTCGGTGGTCTCGTAGCCCACGCCGAGGATTTCCGGAAAGGCCAGCGCGATCACGCCGACGGCGGCGCCGCCGACCACCGGGCGCAGCCAGGTCGGCATGGTGACGTGGCGGGCCACCCAGTCCGTGCCGGTCAGCGCAAACTGGAAGATCACCGCGACGACGGCGCAGGTCACGCCGAGCAGCGCAAAGGCGGGAAACTCCCAGTATGAGGTGATCTGGTGATGCGGAATGACGAAGGCGGCGACGTCGCCGAACCACAGCCGGGACAGCACGGTGCCGGTAACCGCGGCAATCGAGATCGGCACGATGGCGGACAGCGCGTAATGCGCCAGCACCACCTCGTGGGCGAACAGCACGCCGGCGATCGGCGCGTTGAACGAGGCGGAGACGGCGCTCGCGACGCCGCACGCCAGCAGAATGCGGCGCGTGGTGTCCGACAGGTGGAAGGTGCGGCACAGCGCCGTGCCGATGGTGGCGCCCAGGTGGACGATCGGACCCTCGCGGCCGGCGCTGGCGCCGGAGCCCAGCGACAGCGCGGTGATCACGGCGGAGGATATGCCGCTCCAGAAGGGCAGGTCCCGCCCGCCCTTGACCCGCGCCTCCATCACGTCGGCGACCGCGGCGGTGCGCTGCCGCGGCTGCACCGTCTGCAGCAGGATGCCGACGATCAGTCCGCCGATGATCGGCGCGCACAGGATCACGTAGAACGGCTGGCTGGCGGCGGCGGTCACCACGTGCTCGGACGTTGTCTGCAGCCACGGCCACTGCACCAGGCCGATCGCCACGCGGAAAATGATCGCCGCGGCCGCCACCACCGCGCCGATGATCAGCGCTAGAAGCCAGCTCAGGGCCTGTCGGCGGGCCATGAACTCGGCGAAGTTGGAGCGGATGCTGGCCACGACGACCGAAGCACCGGTTCTCAGGGGAAACAGCCGGTCGGGTACGGGTGGGATCTCGTCTGCCATAACATTCCTGGTCTGACGTTCGAACTCTGCGTGTGGCGGCTGTGGCGGCGGCCACGACCGCGCAAGGCAAGGGCGCCGCGCCATGTACCGGCTCGCCGGCTTCCGATCAATGGCATTAGAGCCTTATTCCCCGCCCGGCGAAAGGGCGCGCGCCGGGACGGCGGTGGTGCGGCCGGTCTGGCTCAGGTCGTCTTGCGCACGATGCCGATCTTGCGGCCGACGCGCTCGGGAATGCCCAGCGGTGCCTGCCTGTCGCGCAGCGCGGTGAGCGCGGCGTGGATCCTGTCGGGCCACGGCGTGACCTTCTTGGCGGTCATGTCGATGTGCAGCGCCAGTTGCTCGGAGGCGGCGGAAATCCAGCCTTCCTCGGCGTGAAACAGCTCCTGGTAGAAGTGCATCCGCTTGGCGTCGACATCGATGAGCTGGAAGGTCGAATAGACAGGAGCGCCGGATGCCAGCTCGCGCAGGTAGGTGACGTGCACCTCGGCGGTGAAGAACGAGCCCTGGCATTCGTCCAGGTACTCCGGGCCCAGGCCGAGCGGAATGGCCGCCTCGTCCACGCCCTGGTCGAACAGCACGTTGTAATAGGCCATGTTGAGATGGCCGTTGTAGTCGAGCCACTCCGGTTTCACGCGCATGACCGAGGAGCGTACCAGCAGGCGTTCGCGGGCGCTTGTGGGCCCTGCGGTGTCCGAGGGTTCCGGCATAAGGCGATATCTCCCGTAAACATGCGGCTTGCCGCCGCGCGGCCGGCGATGATCGCGCGTGGCGCGGGCGGGAAAGCCGCGTATAAACTACCGATGTCTTTGTCGATTCTCCGGCATTTTGCTACGGTGCAGCATTCAGGTCGACAAAACAAACTGTGGGGAGGAAGGGTGCATGGGGGTTGCGGCAGTTCAGGGTGCGATGGATCGCAACGAAGCCGGCATCGAGACGGTGGTCGGGATCCTCGGTGAGCGCTTCGCGGACCGCTGCGTCGTGTCCCGGGCGGTGCGCGAGCAGCATGCGCACACCACCACCTGGATCGGCAACCAGCCGCCCGACGCGGTGATCTTCCCGCGCTCCACCGAGGAAGTCGCCGAGATCGTGCGCGTCTGCGCGGCCCACGTGGTGCCGGTCATCGCCTTCGGCACCGGCACGTCGCTGGAAGGCCACGTGAACGCGCCCGCGGGCGGCATCTGCATCGACATGGCGCAGATGAACGCGGTCGTGAAGGTCGATGCCGAGGATCTCGACTGCGTGGTGCAGCCCGGCATCACCCGCAAGCAGCTCAATGATTACCTGCGCGACACCGGCCTGTTCTTTCCGATCGATCCCGGCGCCGACGCCTCCATCGGCGGCATGGCCGCCACCCGCGCCTCGGGCACCAACGCGGTGCGCTACGGCACCATGAAGGACAACGTCCTGGCGCTCACCGCCGTCATGCCGGACGGCACCGTCATCAAGACCGGAACCCGCGCCAAGAAATCCTCCGCCGGCTATGATCTGACCCGGCTTCTCGTCGGTTCGGAAGGCACGCTTGGCGTGATCACCGAGCTGACACTGCGTCTGCAGGGCATCCCCGAGGCGATCGCCGGCGGCGTCTGCCCGTTCCCGGATGTTGAGAGCGCCTGCAATGCGGTGATCATGACCATCCAGTGCGGCATCCCGGTCGCCCGCATCGAACTGGCCGATGCGCTGCAGGTGAAGGCCTGCAACGCCTACTCCAGGCTCGATCTGGAAGAAACACCGACGCTGTTTCTCGAGTTTCATGGCACCGATGCGGGCGTCAGGGAACAGTCCGAGCTCTTCGCCGAGATCGCGCGCGACTGCGGCAGCGGCGCCTTCGTATGGACCGCGAAGGCCGAGGAGCGCACCAGGCTCTGGCAGGCGCGGCACGACGCCTATTGGGCGGTTCTCGGTCTGCGGCCCGGATCAAAATGCTTCACCACCGATGTCTGCGTGCCGATCTCGCGACTGGCGGAATGCGTCAGCGCGACACGGGCCGATATCGAGGAAAGCCGTCTGATCGCGCCCATTGTCGGCCATGTGGGCGACGGCAATTTCCACGTCTCGATCCTGGTCGACATGGATGATGCCGACGAGATGGCCCGCGTGGAGGCGTTCGCCGAGCGGCTCAGCTTGCGCGCCATCGAGATGGAAGGCACCTGCACCGGCGAACACGGCGTCGGCCAGGGCAAGATGAAGTACCTGTTGCGCGAGCATGGAGAGGCGCTGCAGGTGATGCGCACCTTGAAAATGGCCATCGATCCGCAGAACATCATGAATCCCGGCAAGATCGTTCCCATGTGAGGGGAGCGATCCGCCGGCCTCCTGCGGCATGCCTGGGACTGGCAGTATCGGAAAGCGGAGCGTAGCAGGCCGGTTTTCCGCGACCACGGAGACGAACACTGAACTCGCTCTATATCTCGGTCGGAGCAGCCTTGATCGTCGCCCTCGTGGTGGCACTCGTCGGGCCGTTCTTTGTGGACTGGAACGCGTATCGCTCGACCTTCGAGAGCTACGCGGAGCGCGCGCTCGGCCATAGCGTCACGGTATTGGGGCGGGCAGACGCCCGGCTGCTGCCGACGCCGACGCTGGTGTTCTCTGACGTGCGCGTCGGCGAGGCCGAGGACCCGCTGATGGTGGTGTCGCGGTTCGAGGTGCGGATCGAGCTGCCGCCGCTGCTCAATGGGGAAATCCGCGTCGTCGACATGCGGCTGGAGCAGCCGCAATTGCATCTTGCGCTCGACGAGAGCGGACGGCTTGATTGGCTCACCGCCGCGACGCTGCACGACGGCGGCCAGATCGATCCCTCCAATGTGCAACTCGACAGCGTCGACATCCAGAACGGCCGCGTC
>JBFHII010000197.1:0-5813 GCA_041596535.1 Breoghania sp.
GCTTCGGGCGACCCTTCGTTGCCTTCTCTTCGGTTGTGGGTGAGATATGACAGGATACTCGTTTGGACTGCTGGCTCTGGCTGCGGCCATTGTCTATTTTCTCGCGTCGTTCAAAGCGCGGTCGATACGTGCCGCCGGTGCCGGGAAAGTCCATTCTCGCCCCGTCTACCACGGCCTTAATGCGGCGATCTGGACCGGCGTTCCCGCGTTCATCTTTCTCCTCATCTGGCTGCTGGCGCGCAACAGCCTCATCGACCTTCTGGTCCTGGGCAACATCTCTGACGCAAGCGAGATGACCGGCGCCGAGCGCTCGCTGATCATTAGCGAGATCAGGCAGCTGGCCATCGGCAACGAATTCCGTGAACCAAGTCCCCAAATTCTTGTCGCGGTCGAGCAGTTGCGCTTCTTAGAAACAATGGCCGAGTGGGCCATGCTCGCGGTGGTGGCGGCGCTGGTCGCGGCCGGCGGCGCGCTTGGACTGCGAGTGATCGGGCAGCGGTTCCGCGCCCGTCACAGCGTCGAGCGCTCGATCACCTGGTTCATGATTTTCTCATCGCTCGTGGCGATCGTGACGACCTTCGGGATTGTCGCCTCGCTGCTCTATGAAGCGGGACAGTTTTTTGCCCGCGTGCCGGTGTTCGAGTTCCTGTTCGGCCTGCGGTGGGAACCGCAGATCGCGATCCGCGCCGACCAGGTCGCCGGGCAGGGCGCCTTCGGCATGGTGCCGGTGCTGTTCGGCACCATCGTAATCTCCATGCTCGCGATGCTGGTTTCCGTGCCGGTCGGGATCCTTTCGGCGGTCTATCTCACGGAATACGCCAAGAGAGGGTTCCGCGCGGTGGTCAAGCCGCTGCTCGAAATCCTCGCCGGCATTCCGACCGTGGTCTACGGCTTCTTCGCGGTGCTCACGGTCGCCCCTGCCATCCGCAGCCTGGGCCTCAGCATGGGCATCGAGTCGGCGCCCAACAGCGCGCTTGCGGCCGGCGGCGTCATGGGCGTCATGCTCATTCCGTTCATCTCCTCGCTCTCCGACGATGCCTTTGCCGCCGTGCCGCGCTCCATCCGCGAGGGCTCCTATGCACTGGGGGCGACCAAGGGCGAGACGATCCGCAAGGTGCTGCTGCCGGCGGCCCTTCCGGGTATCGTCGGTGGCGTGCTGCTGGCTTTGAGCCGCGCGATCGGCGAGACCATGATCGTGGTCATGGCGGCCGGGCTGATTGCCCGGATGACGCTCAATCCGTTCGACTCGGTCACGACCGTGACGGTTCAGATCGTGACGCTGCTCATCGGTGACTCCGAATTCGACAATCCGAAGACGCTGGCCGCCTTCGCGCTCGGTCTCGTGCTCTTCATCATCACGTTGGGGCTCAACCTCATCGCACTCCGGACCGTGCGCAAGTATCGGGAAGAATATTGATGGCCAACACCGATCCGCTCTCTCCTGATACGGCAATCCTCTCCGCGACTCCGGTCGATTGGCACTCCCATGCCATGATCACGCGCCGCAAGCGCCGCCATGCGGCCGACCGGCGTCTCCAGATCTACGGCATCGTCGCGATCAGCTTCGCGCTGGGCTTCCTGGTCGTGCTGATCGGCACGCTGACGGCATCAGGCTACCAGGCCTTCACGCAAACCGTCGCGACGGTCGAAATGGATCTCAGCGACGTGGAGATCGACCGCGCTGACCTGATGGGTGCCAACTGGCGCAAAATCGTGCGCGATGAGCTCGGCGATCTCGTTCCCGACCTCCCGCGCAGCGCCCAGCGGGATTATTTTCGCATCTTTACGTCCTCCGCCCAGTATCTGGTACGGGACACCGTCATGGAGAACCCGGCCCTTCTGGATGGACCGGCTGTATTCACGATCCCGCTTTCCGACCCTCTCGACCAGTTGCAGAAGGGCCAGTTCGACCGCAACCTGCCGGCGGACCAGCGCCGCGTCAGCGACCGGCAGATCGAATATTTCGATCAACTCGTGGCGAAGGGGCTGATTTCGACCCCCTTCAACTGGGCACTGTTCTTCAACGCGGACAGCCGGTTCCCGGAGCTGGCCGGTCTCGCCGGGGCGATCAGCGGTTCGTTCTGGGCCTTGCTGGTGTGCTTCGTGATTTCCTTCCCCGTGGGGATAGCGGCGGCGATCTACCTGGAAGAGTTCGCGCCGAAGAACCGCACGACCGACCTGATCGAGATCAACATCAACAATCTCGCGGCGGTGCCCTCCGTTGTCTTCGGCCTGCTTGGTCTGGCGATGTTCCTTGGCTGGTTCGGGCTGCCGCGCTCTGCTCCGCTTGTCGGCGGCATGGTGCTGGCCCTCATGACCCTTCCGACGATCATCATCGTCACGAGGGCCGCGCTGAAATCGGTGCCTTCGGCGATCCGCGAGGCCGCGGAGGGGATCGGCGCTTCCAAGCACGAGGCGATCTTCCATCATATTCTGCCGCTTTCCATGCCGAGCATTCTGACGGGTACGATCATCGGCCTGGGGCAGGCGCTGGGTGAAGCGGCTCCGCTGCTGCTGATCGGTATGAACGCCTTCATCACCAGTGCGGGCGGCAGCGCGTTGGACGCCTCGACGGCTCTGCCAACGCAGATCTACATCTGGGCGGACAGCCCGGAGCGCGGTTTCGTTGCTCGCACGTCGGCGGCGATCCTCGTGCTGCTCGCCTTCCTCGTCATGATGAACGCCATTGCCATTTTCCTGCGCCAGCGCTTCGAGCGGCGCTGGTAGGGAGAGATTAGGATGAACAAGATGACCGAAATGGCCGTCGAAGAGGCCCGAGTTCACACCATGCCGTCAGTCACCGGACCGAAGATGTCGGGAAAAGATGTCAAGGTGTTCTATGGCGAGAAACAAGCGCTGTTCGACGTCAACCTCGATGTCATAGGGAACCAGGTGACGGCGCTGATCGGCCCGTCGGGCTGTGGCAAGTCGACGTTCCTGCGGTGCCTCAACCGGATGAACGACACCATCGACGGCTGCCGGGTGATCGGTGACATCACGCTGCAGGGCGAGAACGTCTACGACCCGAAGATCGACGTGGTGGAGCTGCGTGCCCGCGTGGGCATGGTGTTCCAGAAGCCGAACCCGTTCCCGAAATCGATCTTCGAGAACGTGGCATACGGCCCCCGCATCCATGGTATTGCGCGCAGCAAGAGCGATCTGGACGAAATCGTCGTGACGAGCCTGAAGAAGGCGGGGCTGTTCGAGGAGGTCAAGGACCGGCTCGACGAGTCCGGCACCGGCCTTTCCGGCGGTCAGCAGCAGCGGCTGTGCATCGCCCGCGCCATTGCGGTGAGCCCGGAGGTGATCCTGATGGACGAGCCCTGCTCGGCGCTCGATCCGATCGCCACCGCGAAGGTCGAGGAACTGATCGACGAATTGCGCGAGAACTACACGATCGTCATCGTGACGCACTCGATGCAACAGGCCGCGCGCGTGTCGCAGCGCACGGCGTTTTTCCATCTGGGCACGCTGGTGGAGGAAGGTCCGACGGACGATATCTTCACCAACCCGCATGACAAGCGGACCCAGGACTACATCACCGGCCGTTTCGGCTGACTTTTCGCCCGCACGCAGGCGCGGGATACGGGAGCAATCCATGTCGGAGCATATTGTATCGGCCTACGATCAGGAGCTGAAAGCGCTGACGGGCCAGATCGCCGAAATGGGCGGAATGGCGGAGAACATCGTCGCGGATGCGATCACCACCCTGGTGCGGCTCGACAGCGAGCTGGCGCAGCAGGTGATCCTGAGCGATCGCCGCCTCGACCAGCTGCAGCAGCAGATCGAGGAACAGGCCGTCCTTCTCATCGCCCGCCGTCAGCCGGTCGCCCAGGACCTTCGCGAGATCGTGTCGGCCCTGCGTACCTGCAACGAGCTCGAGCGCGTCGGGGACCTGGCCAAGAACATCGCCAAGCGGGTGATCGCCATCGGTGGCCAGTTCCATTCCAAGCAACTGGCGCTCGGGGTCGAGCACATGGCGGAACTGGCGCTGGCACAGCTCAAGAGCGTGCTGGATGCCTACATGCAGCGCGATATCGAGACCGCCGCGGTCGTGCGCCAGCGCGACGACGAGATCGACACGCTTTACACGTCGTTGTTCCGCGAGTTGCTGACCTACATGATGGAGGATCCGCGCAACATCTCCTTGTGCGCCCACCTTCTGTTCTGCGCCAAGAACATCGAGCGGATCGGCGATCATGCGACGAATATCGCGGAGAACGTCCATTATATCGTGACCGGCGAGCAGCTTGCCGACGATCGTCCGCGCACCGACGAACTGACGCTGGCGGACAACCCGCCGCAAGGCTGAGGCGCGGTTCGCCGCTGCATTGAATGCGGCCGGCACGCGGGCGTCATCCCCCGGAAGGGGCGTCCCGTGCCGGCAGGCGCTTGGCGCGGAGACTTCGTAGCCAGCTAGTGACGTGAAACAATCAGGAGCGATTGGGAATGCCGAAGGTTCTGGTCGTAGAGGATGAAGAACCGCTCAGGTTGCTTCTTCAGTATAACCTTGAATCCGAGGGATATGCCGTCGAGACGAGCGCTCGCGGCGACGAGGCGGAGTTGCGTCTGCGTGAAACCCAGCCGGATCTGCTGCTGCTCGACTGGATGCTGCCGGGCTTGTCCGGCATAGAGCTGTGCCGGCGGTTGCGGGCGCGCGAGGAAACCGAACGGCTGCCGGTGATCATGCTCACCGCGCGCGGTGAGGAAGCCGAACGTATCCGCGGCCTGTCGACCGGCGCCGACGACTATGTGGTCAAGCCTTTCTCGATCCCGGAGCTGATGGCGCGCGTGCGGGCCATTCTTCGCCGCTCCAAGCCGGAAGTGGTCTCGAGCCTGCTGCGCTCGGGCGACATCGAACTGGATCGCGAGACCCACCGCGTGCACCGTGCCTCGCGCGAGATCCATCTGGGGCCGACCGAGTTCCGGCTGCTGGAATACCTGATGCAGGCGCCGGGCCGGGTGTTCTCCCGCGAACAGTTGCTCGACGGCGTTTGGGGTCACGATGTCTATGTCGACGAGCGGACGGTCGACGTGCATGTCGGGCGTTTGCGCAAGGCGATCAACAAGGGCCGCGCCAAGGACCCGATCCGCACGGTGCGGGGCTCCGGCTACGCCTTCAACGACCAGTTCGCGTCAGGCTGAGCGGGCGGCAGGCACTCGGGATCGCGATGCCATCGGCCAGCCCGCGCTGGCCGGATCGCGTGGCTAATGCTCTGAAGCGGGGCGTATTGCGCACCAAGCGATCGCGCTCCCCGGCGGCCGACAATCTTGCAGATGTCGTCGGCATTGTTATACGCGATGTCGGCCTCGCGGGGGCTTCCCGGCGTTCGCAGGGCCCCACTCGCGCGTCGCCCCCTGGATTCTGCTGGGCGCTTCCACGTCGTAGGCGCCGCGCGCCAGGGTCCGACATCCGACGGCCAGTGCCACGGATGACGTGGCTGCGCTGGTGGTCTCGACAAGCGCGCCCGGTTGGCCGCTATCCTTCCCCGCATCGATCATCCGGGCGCAGAACGCCTCAAGGTTACCAAGTGCCCTGGTCACGATCTTCCGGATGTCGTCGTCGTGGTTGGGAAACTCCAGCGCGCCGGTGATGATCAGATTTCCCGTCTTGTCCCGATTGATCCTGTTATGGCGCTTGCCCTGACCACGACGGTGCGCCCCTGGCTCATGGTGATGCTCCGCTCGTGACTCTCACGATTGAGTGATCACTCAAAGTGTCTATTGAGCAATCACTCAAAAACCCTATGTCATGCTTCGTGCAACGACGACGCACGCGTCGAGACACGGACACTCCAAGTTCCCGAACAGGA
>JBFHII010000198.1:0-5813 GCA_041596535.1 Breoghania sp.
GGCTGCCGTCGTGTATCGTCAAGGTGCCGTTCCTGACCGGTCTGTGGGTGACACCGAAAATTTTCGGCGTCGAGCTGGCGCTGTCGACCCCGATGTTCTTCGACATCGGCGTGTATTTTGTCGTTGTCGGCGCGATCACCTCGATTGCGCTGGGCCTTGAAGAGCGGGAGAGCGACTGATGGAAGCCGGCTTTTCCATTCTCATCGGCATCTACTTCGCCGCCAGCATCTATTTGATGCTGTCGCGCCAGCTGATCCGCATCCTGATCGGCGTCGCGCTGCTGGGCAATGCGGTGAACCTGCTGATCTTCACGGCCGGACGGCTGACCCGCGAAGTGCCGCCCGTCATCCCCGAAGGCGCCATGGTGCCGGTGGAGGTGACCGCCAATCCCCTGCCGCAGGCGCTGATCCTGACGGCCATCGTGATCTCGTTCTCGTTCTTTGCCTTTCTGCTCGTGCTGGCCTTTCGCGCCTATCAGGAACTGGGCACGGATGACGCCAATGACATGCGCGTTGCGGAGCCTGCCGGCGACGTGAAGCCGCCGATGGGGTACTGACTATGGCCGCCTCCACCTCAGCCCACGCACCCGACCTGACCCATGCGATGGTCACGAGTCCGGTCGCCTATGGCGACTGGCTGGTCATCGCGCCGATCATCATCACGCTGCTGGGCGGCGCCCTGTGCCTGATGATGCGCCGGAACACCGATGCGCAACCGCGGCTCGCCATCCTGGCGCTCGGCCTGCTGGTGCTCTCCAACATCGGACTCCTGGTCCGGGTGCTGGACCAGGGCGCCATCACCATGGTGATGGGCCGCTGGCTGCCGCCGTTTGGCATCGCCTTCACGGTGGATGCCACCGGCGCGATCCTGACGCTGATCGCCTCGATCGTCGCGCTGGCCGCCGGCATCTACGGCATCGCGGATTCCGACGCCCGCATCCGGCGCTACGGCTTCTATCCCTTTCTGCTGCTGATGATGACGGGCGTTTCCGGCGCCTTTCTCACCGGCGACATCTTCAACCTCTATGTCTGGTTCGAGGTGCTGCTGATCTCGTCCTTCGGCATGCTGGTGCTGGGCAACGAGAAGGCGCAGCTCGACGGCGCGGTCAAATATGCGGTGCTGAACCTGATCGCCACGACGCTGTTCCTGATCGCCACGGGCTATCTCTACGGCTTGGTCGGCACGCTCAACATGGCCGACATTCCGCGGTCGCTGGCCGCGCTGCCCGAAAGCGCCCCGGTGGGAACGCTGGCGGCGCTGTATTTCACCGCCTTCGCCATGAAGGCGGCGGCTTTCCCGCTCAATTTCTGGCTGCCCGCCTCCTATCACACGCCGCGCGTCGCGGTCTCCGCGGTCTTCGCGGGGCTGCTGACCAAGGTCGGCGTCTATGCGCTGATCCGCGTCATGGTGATGCTGCTGCCGGCGCATCGCGCCGAGATGAGCACCGTGATCGCGATCGTGGCCGTGGCCACCATGCTGCTCGGGGTCTTCGGCGCGCTGGCGCAGCGGGACCTGCGCCGCTCCATGGGCTACCTGGTGATTTCGGGCATCGGCTCGATGATGGCGGGCATCGCCATCGGCACCGGTGCGGCGATCAGCGGCGCGCTGTTTTATGCGGTCCACTCGATGATCGTGATGACGGCGCTGTATCTCGCGGCGGGCATGGCGGCCCGCATGGGCGGATCCTTCGATCTGAACCTGCTTGGCGGGCTGTACCGCAAGGCGCCGGCCTTCGCGGGCGCGTTCCTGGTGCTGTTGTTCGCGGTGGCAGGGCTGCCGCCGTTCTCGGGCTTCTGGCCGAAGGTTATTCTGGTCAACGCGGCGCTGGATACCGAGCACACGGTGCTGGCCGGTGTTATCCTGCTGACCGGGCTGCTGACGTCGATCGCCGTCGGCCGGGTCTGGCTGTTCGCCTTCTGGCGCGGCGGGCCGCACGGCACGGAGGATGGCCAGTCCGCCGACATGGCGGCGGTGGCACCGCTGCCGGGCGCGGCCTGGCTGGGCCTCGGTATCCTGGTTGCGCTGGTGGTGATCATCGGCGTGGCGCCCGAACCGCTGATGCGGATCACCGGCGCGGGCGCGGCCGGGATGGTTGATCCGGCGGCGTATATCGGGTCCGTATTCGGAGTGGCGCAATGATGGCCCTGTTCCTGATCAACATCCTGCTGGCCGTTGCCTGGGGCGCGGTGACGGGATCGTTCACGCCGATCAGCCTAGTCTTCGGCTTCGTGCTCGGCGCGGCGGTTCTCTACATGATCCGCGAGCAGATCGGCACCGGCGGCTACTTCGTGCGGTCGTGGCGCGTACTTATTCTCCTCTGGACCTTCATCTACGAACTGGTCCTCTCCGCCGTTCGCGTCGCGAAGATCGTCTGCACGCCCGACCTGAGCACGCTGCAGCCGGGGATAATCGCCTATCCGCTGACGGTCGATCGCGATTTCGAGATCACGCTTCTGGCCAATCTCATCACGCTGACGCCGGGCACCCTGACGGTGGACGTCTCCGAGGATCGCAAGGTGCTCTACGTGCACTGCATCGATGTGCCGGATCCCGAAGAGACCATCACCGATATCCGTGAGGCGTTCGAGCGCAAGATTCTGGAGGCGTTCCGATGACCGGCACCGAGCTATTTCTCGACATCTGCGTTCAGATCTCGCTGGCAATCCTGTCGCTGTCGTTCTTCGTCATCGTCATCCGCATCGTGCGCGGGCCGACGCTGCCGGACCGGATCGTCGGCCTCGACATGCTGGTGGCCGTCGGCATCGGTTTCATCGCGGTCATCGGCGTGAAGACGGATTTCTATCTCTACGTCGACATCGCCATCGCGCTCGGCCTGGTCGGGTTCCTGGCGACGGTGGCCTTTGCGCGCTTCGTGCTCAACCGGGGCCTGGCCGACGATCCCGCGATCGTCGACGAAACCGGGGAATCCGACAAGTTGCGCAAGGCGGGGCAGGCCAAGCCGATCCGTGAAGCCGGCGAAGCCCGGGTGCTGCGAAAGGAAGGTCAATGAGCGATATCATCACGATCCTTGTCGGCATCACGCTGATCGTCGGCTCGCTTTTCGCGCTCACCGCCTCGGTCGGCATCCTGCGTCTGCAAGACGTCTACATACGGATGCACGCGGCGAGTAAATCCGGCACCCTGGGCTCGGGACTTCTGCTGCTGGCGCTGGCGATCCACTCCGGTCAGCTCGACGTTGTCACGCGCGCCATCGCCGGTGTGGTGTTCTTCCTGCTGACCGCGCCGGTCTCGGCCCATCTACTTGCGACGGCTGCCTACAGGGTAGGTTACAAGCCCTGTGCCGCTACAAAAATCGATGCAATGGCTGATAAAAAGGCGGAAGCGGACAGCTGATCGACCTTACATTGCGAAATTTGCCGGAAAAGCAGGCTCCGTGGATGCCTGCGGAGGCGGTTCGCCCGTGTTTTCGCCACGCTGCTATATTTTGCGGCCAAGGTGTCGGAATTCGGCCATTGGTCACACGAAATTGTTATCGGAGCGATATTCTGCAGGCAGCTGAGGATACATGGCGCATGCATCGGCTCTCTTCAGCCGCAATTATGCGCGAAATGAATGAGGTCACGCCGGTTTCTTGAATGTCAGACGAAATTGACAGAAAGGTGGCGGTCTTAGACAGAAATAAAGCAATATTTCTGTTGTTATTGTAGAAATCACTGTATATATGGGTATCCAAGATTTTCGTCCCGAGATTCGTCTTGGCATTCAGTAACCATATTCGTCGGCTGCAGGTTGACGTTGTTTCGGTCATCGTGGATGCCGGGCGCAAGCGCAATCATCATTGCATATTGAGCTAACACCACAGGTGACCTATGACAGAAATAACAAGTGAAGATAACCTAATCGATCTCGCAGCAGACATCGTGTCGGCTTACGTGAGCAACAATTCGGTTGCTGCCACCGATCTTTCCTCGCTGATCAACGAAGTGTACACGGCGCTTCAGAAGACCAGCGGCGCCGTTGTCGAGCCGGAGCCGGAGCCCCTGAAGCCGGCCGTGCCGATCAAGCGCTCTGTCACGCCGGATTACATCATCTGCCTCGAAGACGGCAAGAAGTTCAAGTCGCTGAAGCGTCACCTGCGCACGCATTACGACATGACTCCGGAAGAGTACCGCGAGAAGTGGGGTCTTGCGACCGACTATCCGATGGTTGCGCCGAACTATGCGGCAGCACGTTCGGAACTCGCCAAGAAGATGGGCCTCGGCCAGCAGCGTCGCCGCGGCAAGTAAGCCAGGCACGTCTTGTTTCAAGGGCTGCGGCGCGTCGGTGCCGCGGCCTTTTTTGTGTCCTCACGCACGGATCATGGTGCGCGGCCGCACAGACGTTCCAGCTCGGCACAGGCCTCACGATAGGCGCGCTCAAGCCCGATGCAGCGGTTGGCGTCAAAACTCCAGTGACCCGCGCGACCGCGCACCCGTTCTCCCTCCAGCGCCCGCCGCAGCGTGTCGACAAGGGCCAGCTGGACCGCGCGGGCACTTGCGCCCGATGCGCCCGCACCGGCACTGTCGGGCGGCCGCACGATGAGCCTGTCCAGCCGCAGGCCTGCCATGGTCTTCGCTGGTGATGTCACAGAACCCGCTCCCGGAACGCCCGCGCGCCACGGTGCCGGCCGAGGCAAAGCTTCGGCCGCGACCATGGTTGCGAGCTATTGTGAAATGTATTCCGGTGTCGGGGATAAATAATAGATCAAATAAATTATTGTCTACTCTGCAAGAAGCCATGTTTCCATATCGGCATTTACCACGTTCGTAAAGTTATCCCCAGCCCCCCTGTTTCGTTTTATCACAGTTGTTCCAATTCCTGCTGCTGGTACGCGGACTGCCTGCATCCTCCGGCACGTCGTGCGCCTGCCAGGGTGTCAACGGAGGTGAGGGATGACAGTCAATTGCGTGAACCTTCCCGACGATCAAGGCTATGCCGGGCGCCTGGGAGCCGCGGTCTATGACCACGATGCCGCCAATTGCTGCTTTGTCGAGGCGGCCATCACGACGGTCTTCAAGGTGACGCCGGAAGCATTGCGGGCGCCGACGCGATCGCGCGCCGAGGTGGTGCTGGCGCGGCAGGTGGCCATGTACGTGATGCACGTGGTCTTCGGCTGGTCGCTGACCAGCGTCGGCCGGCACTTCGGGCGCGACCGGACCACCGCCGGGCATGCCTGCCGCAGGGTGGAGGATCAGCGCGACGATCCGGCGTTCGACGCGATGCTGACGGCGATCGAGCGCGCGGCGACGGCCTGTAACGCGGCGGCGCGGGTGCGCTGGGAGTGGTCCCATTGAGCCCCCGGCCGACGCAGCGCGCGATGCACCCCGGCACCGGGCGGCTGGGGCGGGCGGGGCGGCGGCAGGCGGTGCGCCTGCTGAAGGCCATGGCGCGCAGCAGGGGCGAGGCCAGGTGCGCGGCGGAAGCCGAGGATGGAACCCGGACGATGCGTTGTGGTGCGCAGGACCAGCGGCTGGCCGTGTCCGCCGACTTGCTGCGCGCGCTGGTCTCCGACGGCATCATCGAGCGGCGTGACGGTGCTGCGGGAGGCGACATCGGGGACCAGATGGTGATGGCGATCACGGGGGCGGGGCGGGCCTGGTTGCGGCGGGCCCTGTGCGAGGCCGCGGATCCGTATCGCGACCAGCATCAGCGGCGGGTGAGCCGTCCGCTCGACGGTGAGGCCGGAGGCGGTCCGACGGTGCGCCGGCCGGTGACCGTCGACGTGAGCGAAAGTCCGCTTTCGTGGCTTGCGCGGCGCAAGCGGCCCGATGGCCGCGCCTGGTTGTCGCCGGCGCAGGTGGCGGCCGGCGAAC
>JBFHII010000199.1:0-5788 GCA_041596535.1 Breoghania sp.
GTAGTAGCCGTCCCTCGGGTCGGCGAGGCACAGGGTCATGTACTCGGCGACATTGATCGGGCCGTTGGCGCGAATCAGCGCCTCGATGCGGGCATCCAGCGGCGTCCGGCTCATGCGTGAGGGCCTGCTTTCGGGTCAGAGGGCGTGTCGGCGGGCGGGTTGCCGGGCCGCGCCCCGCGCACGGCCCATACCATGGCAGCGAGTCCCGCGAGGATCATCGGCAGCGACAGCAGCATGCCCATGGTGGTGCCGCCGGCGAGAAACCCGATCTGCGCGTCGGGCATGCGGAAGAATTCCGCGACAATCCGCGACAGGCCGTAGCCGAATGCAAAGGCGCCGGCGAGAAAGCCGCGTTTGGCAAGATATCCGCCGCGATGCGTCAGCAGGCGCAGGACGAGGAACAGCACGATGCCTTCCAGCGCCGCTTCGTAGAGCTGGCTCGGGTGGCGCGGCAGCGGTCCCGCGCCGGGAAACACCACGCCCCACGAGAGGTCCGTCTCGCGGCCCCACAGCTCGGCATTGATGAAGTTGGCGAGGCGGCCGAAGAACAGCCCGATCGGAGCCGCGGCGGCGGCGAGATCGAACAGCCTCCAGGTGCTCAGGCCGCGTCGCCACGCAAACAGCACCATGGCGAGCACGGTGCCCAGAAAGCCGCCGTGAAACGACATGCCGCCCTGCCAGACGCTGAGGATTTCAACCGGGTTCGCCAGATAGTAGCCGGGGTTGTAGAACAGCACGTAGCCGATGCGTCCGCCGAGCACGATGCCGAGTGTCGCCCAGAGCACGAAATCGTCGATGTCGAGCGCCGCCGGGTGGGGTTGCCCGGCCCAGAGCCGCTCGGTGCTGGTGAGAATGCGCATGTAGCGCCAGGCCAGTAGGATCCCCGCGATATAGGCCAGCGCATACCAGCGGATGGCAAACGGGCCCAATTCGATCAGCACCGGATCGATCGCGGGAAAGGGCAGGGCGAGGAATGGCATGGGCTACGATCCTGGGTTGCGGCTGCTTGCGGCCGATCGCCCGGCGCGCGCGTGTTCGGCGCGACGTTGGGCATCGGGAGGGGCACAGTCAAGTCGCGGCGGACGCTTTGCCGCGGCATCTGGTGGCGCCACGCGGACGTCCTGCCGAAGGGGTGCGCCGGTCGGCGCCGGGGCGTTCGGTCTTGCGCTTTCGCGCGAACCACCCAGATTCATGACAGGACCGCCACAAATATGCCGTCGCGGTGATGACATTCGGACGTCGTATGCTTTAGAGCATATCCGTCGAGAGGGTGCCGCCGGGATGGCCGGAACCCGTCCCGCCGTCGTGCAGATGTTCGCCAAGGAAGACCGTCATGACCCAGACTTCAAATCGCCTGTTCGACGAGTTCGCCAAGCTGATGACCGATGCCGCCGGCGTTGCCCAGGGCGTGCGCCGCGAGGTCGAAACCGGTTTTCGCGCCCAGGCGGAACGCTTCCTGTCCGACATGGACATCGTCTCGCGCGAGGAATTCGATGCGGTCAAGGAAATGGCTGCCAATGCACGCGATGCGCAGACGAAGCTCGAGGCGCGGGTGGCCGAACTCGAGGCGAAGCTCGCCGCCGCGGCGAAACCCGCAAAGCCGGCCCGCACGCGGTCCAGCGCCAAGCCTGCCGACAAGTCCTGACCCGCACGGCCTCGTTGCATCCGGGATATCCACCCGCCTGGGTCCGTCCTCCAGCGCTTGTTTCGCATTGCGGCAATCTGGTCCTATACTCTTTGGGCAACAAGATTCGCGGCAGTCGACGTCCGGTGGTTGTCTCGCTGTAACATTCGCCGGAGATCATGGCTGGGCGAATCATTGCGAAAGGCGGTGGCGCCGGGTGCGCCTGCCATGCGGGCAGGTTGTCCGGGTGACATGAGCTGCTGAAGTCCGGGCGATGTCGCCGGTGCGGCGTCCGTCGGATGATGCAGGCACTGGCGTTGGCTTCTTTCGCTTCCGGTCCGGACCGTTGCGTCGCGGACCAGCCAGGTACGAGGATCGCACATGAGCCTCATCGAAATCGACGTCGACCAGCACGCCAACCCTGTCGATACCATCGAACAACTTGCCGCCGTCAACGACTGGGCCTTCGAACGCTCGGGCGAGGACGAGATCACCATCTCCGTCGCCGGGCACTGGTGCGACTACCACGTCTCCTTTTCGTGGATGGAAGAGGTCGAGGCATTGCACCTGGCCTGCGGCTTTGATCTGAAGGTTACCGAGCCACGCAAGCACGAGGTGATGCGGCTCTTGGCTCTGGTCAACGAGCAGCTCTGGATGGGCCACTTCGACTTGTGGAACAAGGAAGGCGTGGTGATCTTCCGCCAGTCGTTGCTGCTGGCCGGCGGCGCGGAAGCCACGTCCGAGCAACTGGAAGGCCTGTTCGTCAATGCTCTCGAGGCGTGCGAACGGTATTTCCAGGCGTTTCAATTCGTCGTCTGGGCCGGCAAGAAGGCCGAAGAGGCCCTGGACATGGTCCTGTTCGAGACCGCGGGAGAAGCATGAAACTCACACAGACGCAGCCCTTGCTTCTTGTCGGAGCCGGCAAGATGGGCGGAGCCATGTTGTCCGGCTGGATCGAGATGGGCATCGCGCCGGGTGCCATCGTCGTCTGCGATCCGCATCCCGCGCCCGAGATGGCGGCTTATCTCGCGGAAAAGGCGATCCGGCATGTCACCGAGGTGCCGGAGGGGCTGACCCCGGCCGCCGTGCTGGTGGCGGTCAAGCCGCAGATGATGGACGCGGTGCTGCCGAGCGTGGCGCACGCGGTGGGTCCGCGAACGGTCGTAATGTCGATTGCCGCGGGCACGACCATCGCCACCTTCGAGGCGGCCTTCGGCGCGGTGCCGGTGGTACGCGCCATGCCCAACACGCCCGCACAGGTGCAACGCGGCATGACCGCGCTGATCGGCAACGGCAAGGTCGATGCCGGGCAACGCGCGCTGGTCGAGGAGCTTTTGAGCAGTATCGGCGCAGTGGCCTGGCTTGACTCGGAAGACCAGATGGATGCGGTGACCGCGGTCTCCGGCTCCGGTCCGGCCTATGTTTTCCTGCTGGCCGAGTGTCTGGCGGCGGCCGGCGTCAAGGCGGGGCTGCCCGAGGCGCTGGCGATGACGCTGGCACGCCAGACGGTGGCGGGTGCAGGCGAGCTTCTGTATCGCTCCGATGTGGATGCAGGCACCCTGCGCAAGAACGTGACCTCGCCGGGCGGCACGACCGCGGCGGCGCTCGAGGTGCTGATGGCCGGCGACGGCTTCCAGCCGCTGCTGGATGCGGCCATCGCGGCGGCGGCGAAACGCTCGCGCGAACTGGCGGGCTGAGGCGACGCGTCAGGGCGCGGTCGGCCCTTCATACGGCGCATTGCCGCAGGCGGTTCCCTTTCGCTTCCCGGGCTTCTACTGTTTTCAAGAAAGCTTCCGGGACAGCAAGGACACGGATCATGGTGGCGGAGAAAACACGCAAGTCGATCGTCGAGGCTTTCATGGCGCTGCTGGCGGAGCAGCCCTGGGAGAGCGTGACCATGACCGAAATCGCGGGGCGCGCCGGTGTGAAACCGTCCACCTTGCGCGGCGCCTATGATGGCCGTCTCGCGATCCTCGCCGATTTCTTCCGCCGCATCGATGCAAAGGTGCTCGACGGGCTGGACGAAGACCTGGCCGACGAGCCGCCGCTTGATCGCCTGTTCGACGTGCTCATGAGCAGGCTCGATGCGCTGTCCCCCTACAAGCCGGCCCTGCGTGCACTCGCGGAGGAGGCGTGGCGCAATCCGGCGCTGGCCGCCAGGCTCAACCGCATCGCGGTGCGCTCGCAGTCCTGGATGCTGTCGGCCGCCGGAATCGAGTGGTCGGGGCTGCAGGGCGCGGCCAAGACTCAGGGGCTGGCGATTGCCTTCGCCCGCGTGCTTGGCGTCTGGTTCACCGACGAGGATTCCGGTCAGGCGCGCACCATGGCGGCGCTGGACAGCGAACTCAAGCGCGGCGCGGCGATCCTCGGCCGGCTCGACAAGGCAGGCGCATTCGTGGCGTCGTTGAAGCGCTTTTCCCGCAACGCGCGGCGCGACAAAGGTGCAAAACCGGACGCCGCGGATGACACCGGACACGTCCGTCCGGCATGATGGCGCCAGGTTGAATCAGACAGGCTGACACAGACGCAATGCACAAGGACATGACGGCCGAACTGGCCGAGACGATTTCCTTCGACGACTTTCTCAAGGTGGATATCCGCGTCGGCACGATCGTCGAGGCGGAGGATTTCCCAAAGGCGCGCAAGCCGGCCTATATCCTGCACATCGACTTCGGTGACACGCTGGGCATTCGCAAGTCATCGGCGCAGATCACGAAGCACTACACGCCGGAAACGCTCGTCGGGCGTCAGGTGCTGGCGGTGGTGAATTTTCCCAAGCGCCAGATCGGTCCGGTGATGTCCGAAGTGCTCACGCTGGGCTTCCCCGACGAGGACGGCGAGGTTGTGCTGGCGGCCGTCGACAAGCCGGTGGCCAACGGCGTCAGGTTGTTCTAGCGCAGCACCCCGCCGCGGCGTCTCGCATCAATCCGGAATCCGGACCATCACGCGCAGGCCGCCCATCGGGCTGTCGCCGAGGGTGATGTCGCCGCCGTGGCCGCGCGCGATGTCGCGGGCGATCGACAGGCCGAGCCCCGTGCCGCCCTCGTCCTGATTGCGCGCGGCATCCAAACGGAAGAACGGCTTGAACACCGTCTCGCGCTCGGCGACCGGAATGCCCTGGCCGTCGTCGTCGATGGTGACGGTGAGCCAGCCGCCGGAGCGCTTCCCGGTGATCGTCATCCGGTTGGCGTAGCGCGCCGCGTTGCCCGTCAGATTGGTCAGGCAGCGGCGGAAGGCGTTGGGCTTGACGGTCACCATCGGGTCTCCGTCGAATGATGAGGACACCTGCTTGCCCGCGCTCTCCGCGCCGGCCTGAAGCTCCTCGATCATCAGCGCGATGTTGACGCTGTCGGGCTCCTCGTCGCCGTCACCGCGGGCAAACGCCAAATAGGCCTGCAGCATGGTGTTCATTTCGTCGATGTCGCGCCGCAGCTCGTCGATTTCCGGGCCGTTGCCGAGCAACGCCAGCTGCAACCGGAATCGGGTGAGGATGGTGCGCAAATCGTGGCTGACGCCGGCCAGCATCGTCGTCCGCTGCTCGATCTGGCGCTCGATGCGGCGGCGCATTTCGATGAACGCGTAGGCGGCGCGGCGGACCTCGCGCGCCCCGCGCGGCTGGAAGTTGCCGATCGGATGGCCCTTGCCGAAACTCTCGGCTGCGTCCGCCAGGCGGATGATCGGCCGGATCTGATTGCGCAGGAACAGCAGCGCCACGGTGATCAGGACGAGCGAGGTGATGATCATCCAGACGAGGAAGATGTGCGAATTCGATGCGTAGGTCTGGCTGCGCCGCGCGATGATGCGCATGTTGTGATTTTCGAGCTTGATGCGGATCTCGACGAACTGCGAGCGGCCGATGGTGTCGATCCAGAACGGCTTGCCCACATACCGCCCTATCTCGCCGCTCAGCGTGCGGTCGAGCAGATCGAAGAAGGGTTTCGGGCGCGGCGCGGGCAGGCTCGCCGGCGGCAGCAGCGAGATCGACAGCCCTAGCTCGTCAGAGGCGATCGCGGTGATCTTCTTGAAGTCCGCGTCCTGGGGGTAGGTCTCGATGACGGCGATCAGCGCCGAGATCTCGCGCGCCATGGCCGTGGACAGTCTCCGGGTGACGGTTTCCCAGTGGCGTTCCATGAACATGAAGGCCAGCACCGACTGCAGCAGGAC
>JBFHII010000200.1:0-5744 GCA_041596535.1 Breoghania sp.
GATCACCGCCACCGGCTCCTCCGCGCTGCGGCCGCCCGCAATCAGTTCCTTCGCGATCTGGTCGAGATGCTTCATCGCCATGTACATGACGATCACCGGCGTCGCCTTCGCGATCGCCGCCCAGTCGAAGGCGCTCGGCGTCAGCCCGCTCTGGTCGTGTCCGGTGAGCAGGGTGACGGACTGGTTCACGTCGCGATGGGTCAGCGGAATGCCGGCGTAGGCCATGCCGCCGATGCCGGCGGTGACGCCGGGAATGATGCGGAAGGGAATGTGTGCCGCCACCAGCGCCAGCGCCTCCTCGCCGCCGCGGCCGAACACGAAGGGATCGCCGCCCTTCAGGCGCAGAACCCGTTTGCCCGAACGCGCCAGCTCGACCAGCTTCAGCGAGATGTCGCGCTGTTTCGGCGAGGGCTTGCCGCCGCGCTTGCCCGCGTATTCGGTGACGGCGCCCGACTTGACCCAGTCGAGAATGCGCGTGTCGACCAGCGCGTCATAGACCACCACGTCGGCCTGGCGCAGGCCGTTGAGCGTGTGCAGCGTCACCAGCCCCGGATCGCCGGGCCCGGCGCCGGCCAGCCACACCCATCCAGGCTCGAAATCGGGCAGGAAGCCGCCTGGCGGCGGGGCGAGCGGATCGGAATGCGGGGGCGCGGATTCGTCTGTCATGTCCCGGTTTTACGCTGTCGCGCAGCCGCCGCCAAGACCGTCTCGGCCTTCGGCGTGCGATCGCGCGCTTGCCGCTCGCATCCTGCCGGCTTGCCGCCTATAAAGACGGCATGAACCACGCCGCCTCACCCGAGCTGCGCCGGGGCTGGACCACCGGCGCCTGCGCCACCGCCGCCACCAAGGCGGCCTACGAGGCCTTGCTGACCGGCCGGTTTCCCGATCCCGTCTCGATCACCCTGCCGCGCGGCGAGCAGCCGTCGTTCGCGCTGGCGATCGAAGAGACGGGCGAGGGCTGGTGCCGGGCCGGCATCGTCAAGGACGCGGGCGACGATCCCGATGTCACGCACGGCGCGCTGGTTTCCGCCCGGCTGCGGCTGCTGCCCGCGGGTTCCGGCGTGGTGTTCGTGGCCGGCGACGGGGTGGGCACGGTCACCAAGCCCGGCCTGCCGATCCCGCCCGGCGAACCCGCCATCAATCCGGTGCCGCGAAGGATGATGACCGCTGTCATCGCGGAGGTCGCGACGCGTTTCGATGCGCCGGGCGACGTGGAGATCACCGTCTCGATTTCCGATGGCGCACGGCTGGCGCAAAAGACCATGAACCCGCGGCTGGGGATTGTTGGCGGGCTCTCGGTGCTCGGCACCACCGGCATCGTGCGGCCGTTTTCCTGCGCCTCCTGGATCGCTTCCATCCATCGCGGCATCGACGTGGCGCGTGCCACCGGCCAGGCCCATGTGGCGGGTGCCACCGGCGCCACCTCGGAGGCCGCCGTGCGCGCCCGTCATGGCCTGCCCGAGGACGCGCTTCTCGACATGGGCGACTTCGTCGGCGGCATGTTGAAATACCTTCGCCAGCACCCGGTGCCGCGCGTCACCATCGCCGGCGGGCCGGCCAAGATCACCAAGCTGGCGCAAGGCCATCTGGATCTGCATTCCAAGCGCGGCCAGATCGATTTCGACGCGCTCGCCCAGGTTCTTCAGACGTCAGGCGCCGGGTCTCGTCTTGTCGGGCTGACGCGCGAGGCCAACACGGCCAAGCAGGTATTCGACGCCTGCGCAAAAGCCTCCGTGCCGCTCGGCGACATCATCGCCGCCCAGGCGCTTGCAATCGCGCGCCAGGTGCTGCGCGACGCACCCATCCAGGCCGACGTTCTGGTCATCGACCGCGCCGGCGCCACGATCGGCCATGCGCAAGAGCCCGTGCATGAGGCCGATGACAAGGGCCCGCATCGATGAGCGAACCGCTAAGACTGCTTCTGCTGGCCGGCACCCGCGAGGCGCGCCTGCTGGCCGCCCGGCTCAAGGACGACGGGCGGCTCGACATCACCGCGTCGCTTGCCGGCGTCACCAGCCAACCCGCCAGCCTCGGCGTGAAAACCCGCAGCGGCGGCTTCGGCGGTGTCGACGGGCTGGTCGACTACCTGCGCGATCACGCCATCAATGCGATGATCGACGCGACGCATCCCTTCGCCGCCACGATGACGCGTCACGCGACACAGGCCTGCGCGGTTGCGGGGACCAGGATGCTGCGGCTGCAGCGTCCCGCCTGGCGGCCGCTGCCGGAGGACGACTGGCGCATGGTCCCGGATGCGGCCGAGGCCGCCGCGGCGCTGCCCGCCGGTGCCCGTGCCTTCCTCGCCATCGGCAAGACCGATCTCGCCGCCTTTGCTAGGCGGGAAGACGTCAGCTTCACCATGCGGATGATCGATCCGCCGGAGCCGGAGGCGACTCTGCCCGGGGGAAAGATCCTGTGGGGCCCGCCGGGCACGACCGTCTCCGACGAGGAGGCGCTGCTGCGCGCGCACAAGATCAGCGTGCTCGTGGCCAAGAACAGCGGCGGCAAGGCGGGCGCGGCCAAACTCGCGGCCGCCCGCAACCTCGGACTGCGGGTGGTGATGATCGACCGGCCGGAGCCACCGGCCGTGGAGACCGTCGCCAACGTGGACGAAGCCTGCAGCTGGATCGCCCGCCTGGCGGAAGGCTGACGCGCCCGGGTGCTACCGCGACGCGCCCGCCGCGGCACTTTCGTGTTCGGCCAGCGCCTTGATGCCGGCGATCGAGAACGCCGTCACATGCCGCGCGAAGACAAGGATGTCCGCCTCGGGCACCACGTAGCCCTCTTCGTGGTGATGATGCAGCTGGCTCAGCGCCATCAGGGCCCGGCACTGGCTGAGGATGCTGGTGCAGCATAGCTCGACGCTGTCCGGACTCATGCCGCCGCCGCCGATCGTCTGGATGACATCGAGGAAACGCTGCCGCGTGGCTTGCAATCCCGCGTCGCGCAGGTCATCGACGTGGCCGCTGGGCTGGGTCAGCTCGAACCGGATGAGGCGCTCGAGCTGCTCACCGCCAAGAAGCCATTTCAGCCGGTCGACAACATGGACGTAGAGTTGATCTTCGGCCGCCAGGTCGGTCTGTTGCGGGGCCTCCGCCTGGGCGGCGCTGTAAGCCTCCAGCACCTGGCTCCACACTTCCCGGTAGAGCTTTTCCTTGTTCCCGAAATGGTAGTTCACGGCAGCAATATTGGCTTGTGCAACATCGCAGATATCGGCGACGGTTGTGTCGCGAAATCCCTTGTCCGCGAAAATCTCGCAAGCAGCGCGAAGCAGCCTGTCACGAGTCGAGGCAGTTTTCTTCAATTGTGGCATAGGCGATCCACGATAAACCCGCCGGCACATCAGCACCACGCGCGAGCATGTTTTTTCTTGTGCATGCCTCCTGCGGCTGGGACCCGTATTCCTGCCAAGGTAAGGCCCAACTGCACGAGTATTCAGCCAAATCGTATCAAGATATCGCTGCGGTGCCACAAAAATGTCATAGAGATTAACGCTCACATTCGGCAAACGCATTATATATCGTTATTATTGACAATGAAACGCGTCGGATTTTCGCAATGCTGGAATCAGCTGGTATGAAATTCCTCGATACGCCGCGCCGCGCCACGCATGAGCGGCAACACATCGCGAATCAATGTCTCCCGCGGGACCCTTGCGGCCTGGGTTGAGACATTGAGACCCGCGAACGCGCGTCCGGCGCGGTCGCGCAGCGGCACGGCGATGGAGCGCAGGCCAAGCTCGAGCTCCTGATCGACGATCGCGTATCCCATGACCCGGGCGTTCTCGATCTCGCGGAACAATGCATCCCGGTCGACGACCGTATGTTCGGTGTAGCGTCGGATCGTCGTGCTCTCCAGGAATCCGTGCAGCGCCGTCGTCGACATGTTCGACAGCAGCACCCGCCCCATGGAGGTGACGACCGCCGGCAACCGCGTGCCGATGGTGATGTTGACCGACATGATCCGCTTGGCGGCGACGCGCGCCACATAGACCACGTCGTCGCCGTCGAGCACCGCTGCCGAACAGGACTCGTTGAGCTGCCGCGACAGCTCCTGCATCGCCGGTTCCGCGTTCTGCCAGATCGGCCGGTTGGAAAGATAGGAAACGCCCAGCGACAGAACCTTCGGCGTGAGAATGAACAGCCTGCGGTCCTGGCGCACGAAGCCCAGTTCCAGCAGCGTCAGCAGGAACCGGCGCGCCGTGGCCCGTGTCAGACCGAGACGCCCCGCCACATCGGTCAGCGTCAACCCCTGGGGGGCCTCGCCCAGCGCCTGTAACACCTTCAATCCGCGTTCCAGCGAGCCGACGAACTCGCGTCCGCGCGCCGCCTCTGCCGGCGGACCGGCGTCCCCTGCCTGTTCCATGACCGTCTCTTCCAATTCCGTTCCACGCCGCGCCGCGCGCCTCCGTCCCGCTTCGGCGGGCACTCTTGACAGGCCCTCGGGTTGGGCGCAAAAAGTGTCGCAATACGAATTTTAGTTCGCAATACGAACATTTGCAACTGGGATTGCCGGCGCTTCGCCGGCCGGTCAAGGAGCACACGGACGGACATGGCACGGATCATGACGCTGAACGAGGCCGTCGCTGACTTGGTGCGCGATGGGGACACCGTGGCGATGGAGGGGTTCACCCACCTCATTCCCTACGCCGCGGGACATGAGGTCATCCGGCAGAAGCGAACCGGACTGACCATCATCCGCATGACGCCGGATATTCTTTACGACCAGCTGATCGGCATGGGCTGCGTCGACAAGATCGTGTTCTCCTGGGGCGGCAACCCGGGCGTCGGCTCGCTGCACCGCATGCGCGACGCCGTGGAGAAGCAGTGGCCCCGACCGCTGGCCGTCGAGGAACACAGCCACGCCGCCATGGCCAACGCCTATGAAGCCGGTGCCGCCGGCCTGCCCTGCGCCATCTTCCGCGGTTACCGCGGCGTCGACCTTGTGAACGTCAATCCCAACATCAAGCCCATAACCTGCCCGTTCACCGGCGAAAGCCTCGCCGCCGTGCCGTCGATCCGGCCGGACGTCGCGATCATTCACGCCAACAAGGCCGACCGCGCCGGCAACGTGCTGATCGAAGGCATCATCGGCGTGCAGAAGGAAGCGGTGCTTGCCGCCAAACGGTCCATCGTCACGGTCGAGGAAGTCGTCGACGAGCTGAAGCCGCCCTCGCCCAATTCCACCGTTCTGCCGGGCTGGACGATTTCTGCCGTCGTCGCCGTTCCCGGCGGCGCTCACCCGTCGTATGTGCACGGTGCCTACGAACGCGACAACGCCTTCTACAAGCGCTGGGACGCCATCGCCCGCGACCGCGACGGCTTCCTCGACTGGATGCAGGCCAACGTGCTCGACAAGGGCCCCGAGGCCTATGCCGTCCATGCCGCGAAGAAGGCGTAAGGGAGGTCACCATGGATTACACAGCAACCGAAATGATGACCGTCGCCGCCGCCCGCGCGCTCGGCAACGAGGACGTCTGCTTCGTCGGCATCGGCCTGCCGTCCGCCGCCTGCAACCTGGCCCGGCTGACCCATGCGCCGGACATCACCCTGATCTATGAATCGGGCACCATCGCCACCAGGCCGGAGGTGCTGCCGCTGTCCATCGGCGACGGCGAGCTGTGCGATACCGCAGTGACCACCGTGCCGGTGGTCGAGATGTTCCGCTACTGGCTGCAGGGCGGCCGGATTACCGTCGGCTTTCTCGGCGCCGCCCAGCTCGACCGGTTCGGTAACATCAATACC